>JBJTAA010000364.1:0-2907 GCA_046090525.1 Planctomycetota bacterium | reverse complement strand
CTCCTGCTCGATCGCCCAGTCGTTGAGGAACTTCACCGCCAGGCTGCGGCCCGTGGCCCGGTCGCTGGCCGTGTAGACGTCGCCGATACCACCGCGGCCGAGCCGGCGATTGACCGCGATCGTGGTCGTGGCCACGACCGTCGGCGGCACGTCGAGGTCGCCCGCCTGTGCCGAGGCGGCGGAAGGTTCCGTGCGTTCTTCAGCCATGCTCCGTTCCCGGGCCGCGAGCCGACATCGTCGAGCCTATCCCGGTTTGGTGGAACACCGGCTCGGGGGCGGCAAAAGTCGGTCGGAGGACCGACTCCTTCGGATTGTCGCCCGGGCGAGGATACGCCCAAGGCTCCTCGAGCGTTCGCCGACCCCCTCGCCTGGCCTTCTCAGCTTCCGGCATCGGCGCTCCCGCCATCGTGAATCTGCGCTAGCGGCGGGCATCTTGCCCGCCGAATGCGGGCTCGAGTGGCTGGCGGTTTCCGCGGGTTGGAAACCCGCGGCCTTAGGGGGCGGCGCACCTACTCGGGGCGTGCCAACTGCTGCTCGAGGAACGTCCAGGCCAGGGCGTCCATGAAGGCCTTCTGCCGGTTGTCGGCCGCGCCGCCGTGGCCGCCCTCGATGTTCTCGTAGGAAAGCACCTGCTTGCCGAGTTCCATGAGCCGGGCCGTCATCTTGCGGGCGTGGGCGGGATGCACGCGGTCGTCACGGGTGGAGGTGGTGATCAACAGCGGCGGATAGTCGCGGTCGGCCCGCAGGCTGTGGTACGGCGAGAAGGTGCGGATGAAGGCCCACTCCTCCGGCAGATCGGGGTTGCCGTATTCGCCCATCCAGCTCGCGCCGGCCAGCAGCTTGTTGAACCGCCGCATGTCGAGGAGCGGCACCTGACAGACGACGGCCCCGAACAGCTCCGGCCGCGACGCATACATGTTGCCCACGAGCAGGCCGCCGTTGCTGCCCCCTTTGATGCCCAGCCGCACCGGCGACGTGACCTTGCGGGCGATCAGGTCCTCCGCCACCGCCGCGAAGTCTTCGTAGGCCCGGGGCCGCTTCTCCTTGAGCGCCGCCTGGTGCCAGGCGGGGCCGAACTCGCCGCCGCCGCGGATGTTGGCGATCACGTGCACGTGCCCGCGCTCGAGCCAGGCCGCGCCGGAGAGCGGGTCGTAGCCCGGCACGAGCGGAATCTCGAAGCCGCCGTAGCCGTAGAGCAGCGTGGGGGTGGAGCCGTCGGCCGGCAGGTCGGCCGGGCCGATCTGGAAGTAGGGGATCCGCGTGCCATCCCTGCTCGTGGCCTCGTGCTGGGTGACGGCGAGGCGGGCCGCATCGAAGAAGGCGGGCGACCGCTTCAGGACCGCGGGGTCGTCGCCGCCGCCGTCCGCCCGGAGCGTGCCGATCGCGAGCGCCGTCGGCTCGAGCGGCGTGGCCGTGGTCAGGAAGTAGTCGTCGGTCTCGAGGTCGTCCACGGCGGCCACGCTGGCCGTCGCCACCGCCGGCACCCCCGGCAGCGGCCTGCGGTGCCAGGCGCCGTCGCGGTGGGTGAGCACGAACAGCCGACTGCGGACGTTGTCGAGCGTGGTCAGCAGGACGTGGCTGCGGGTGGGCGCATAGGCCACGAGCGACGTCCGCGGCCCCGGCTCGAAGAGCACGTCGAACCGCCGCTCCCCCGCGAGGAACTGCTCGAAGTCGGCCGCCAGCAGGCTCCCGGCCGCGTACGTCGTGCCGGCGACCGTCCACGGGGTCCGCAGTTCGATGAACAGCCACTCGCGGTGGACCGCGGCGTTGGCGTCATCGGGCTTGGCGATCTTCACGAGCTTCCCGTCGCGTCGCAGGAAGAACTCGCTCGTCCAGAAGGTCACCTGCCGGGAGACGAAGTCTCGCTCGAAGCCCGGCGTCGGGTCGTGCCAGGCGGCCACCGACATGTCGTCGGGCTTTCCTTCGTAGACGAGCGGCGCGGCCTCGAGCGGCGTGCCCCGCCGCCACTCGCGCACCGTCCGCGGGTAGCCCGAGTCGGTGAGCGACCCGGGGCCGAAGTCGGTGGCCACGAATAGGCTGTCACGCTTCCGCCAGGCGACGCGGCTCTTGGCCTCGGGGAGCGTGAACCCCCCGGCCACGAACTGCCTGCTCTCGAGGTCGAACTCGCGAACCACCTCGGCGTCGGCCCCGCCGCGGGAGAGCGACACGAGGCACAGCCGGTCATCCGGCTCGAGCACGTCGACGCCGTGCCAGACCCAGTTCTCCCCCTCGGCCGCGGCCAGGGCGTCGAGGTCGATGACGGTCTCCCACGCCGGCTCGGCCGAGCGGTACTCGGCGAGCGTCGTCCGCCGCCAGAGGCCCCGGGGGTGGGCGGCGTCGCGCCAGAAGTTGTAGTAGCGGTCGCCGATCTTGGAGACGTAGGGGATCTTGGCCTGCGAGTCGAGGATCCCGAGCAGCCGCCGCTCGAGCGCCTCGAACGCGTCGCCCACCGCGAGCGCCGCGACGGCCTCGGCATTGCGGGCCTTCACCCACTCGAGCTGCGCCTCCCCCGCCACCTCCTCGAGCCAGATGAATGGATCGGCCGGCTCGGGAGCAGGTTCAGCGGCGGAGGCGATGGGCATGAGCAGGCACGTGGCGATGAGGACCGAAAAACGCATCACACGGATCCACGGTGGCGGAGGGTGAGCAGGATACTCGACCGGACGGCCTCGTGGTGGGAGGGCGGGATTACGGCCGTATTGGTTCGCCGGTCGGTGACATGCTCGGAACCTTCGGACTTTGCGAGTACTGACTCCATGTGCGTAGCCGCGTGTGTGCTGCGCAAAGCTCCTCGGTTCCTGCGCGTGCCACCGACCGGCTCCTCAGCATCAGGAGCCCGGTTCCGCCGGAACCGGGTCACGGACAACGCCACCTCGCGCGTGATCCGGTCACGGCGTGACCGGACTC
>JBJTAA010000363.1:0-8573 GCA_046090525.1 Planctomycetota bacterium | reverse complement strand
CGTGCGCCAAGCGGCTGGCGCAGCCGACGCGGTAAATGAAAGCCCTCCGGCGCGAGCCGGGGGGATGACGCACTCTATCCCGTTGGGCGTCGGGCCGTTGGAGCTATCTGGGATGGCAGCCGGTATCCCCCTTGCTCGCGCACGGGGGCTTCGATGGCCGCTGCAGCGCCGATCACGATTCCTCGACTCAGGGCCGCACCAGCACGATCCGTACGTCGGCCACGTTCGTGCCAGTGGGCCCGGTGACGACGAGGCCGCCGGCCTGCTCGAGCAGCGGCTGGGCGTCACAGCGGGCCACGGCGGCAGCCGCGTCCAATCGCAAGCCGCCGATCCGCGCCGCGACGGCTTCGTCGGCGAGCCCGCCGGCCGCTTCCGTCGGCCCGTCCTCACCATCGGTGCCGATGCTCGCCACGAGTAGCCCGGGCGGCCAACCACCGGCGTGGCTGGCCTCGGCGAGCGCCGCGGCCACCGTCTGCTGGTTGCGACCCCCGCGACCGTGGTCGGCCGGCAGCCGCACCACCGCCTCGCCCCCCTCGATGATCGCCCGTGGCCGGCCGTCGGCCGCGGCCGCCGCGACCATCGCGAGCCCTTCGCGGGCCAGGCGGCGGCCCGCGTCTTCGGCCGTTTCGGGCACGCCGGCGACGGCGGGGCGGATCGTGACGCGATAGCCGAGCGCGGCGGCCGCGGCAGCCGCCGCCTCGACTGCCGTCGCGTTGCTGCCCAGGAGCACGTGCTCGACCCGGCAGCCGCGCGGCGTCGTCCACGAGCCGGGCGACGAGACGTCGGCCGACTCGGAGCCGGGATCCCTGCAGGCAGCCTCCGCCCGGAGCACGGCGGTGAGCCCGGGCGCGACGCCCGTGGCCCCGAACCGCTCGAGCACCGCCAGCGCGGTAGTCGCCGCGGCGGCCCCGGGCAGGCAGGGCCCCGAGGCGATGAACTCGAGCGGGTCGCCGATCACGTCGGAGATCACGAGCACGAGCATCCCGCCGGCGCCGCAGGCCCTGGCCAGCCCGCCCCCCTTCACGTCGCTGGCTGCCCGGCGCACGGCGTTGAGCTCGGTGATCCCGGCCCCGGCCGCCGAGAGAAACGCCGTGACGGCGATCGTCTCCTCGAGCGACACGCCGGCCCGCGGCGCTTCCAGGAGCGCGGAGCCGCCGCCGCTGATCACGGCGATCGCCAGATCGGCAGGCGTCAGTGCCTCGAGGAGCGCGAGCATCTCGCGCGTCGCGGCGACCACCGCGGTCGTGGGGAGGTTCTCCGCCACCGGTCGCGTCTCACGGATCTCGACCCCGGCCACGTCGCGGCCGCAGCCGGCGGGAACGCTGACGAGCCCCACGAGGCGGCCCGGGCCCACGCCCCCCGCGGCCAGCAGCGCCGCCACGCCGGCCGCCATCCCCGCCGCCGCCTTGCCCCCGCCCACGATGGCGATCCGCCCTGCGAGCACCGACAGCCCCGGCCCGCCAGCGACCACGAGCCGGCCCGCGGCGCAGCCCAACTGGCGGGCGACCAGGCGCTCGGGCCCGATCGCTGCGAGCGTCGCGTCGCGGATCACCGCCGTGTCGTGCCGCAACTGGGCCACACCTGCCATCACTCGTCCCGGATCGCCGGAAAGTTCTTGGGGTCGAACCGCGACAGGTCGATGCCGCCGCGCCCCTCCTCTTCGAGCAGCTTCACGCGCATCTCGAGCCGCTCGAGCCTCCGCGCCAGCAGCGCCGGCGACTCGGCCGCCGGCGCGGCCGGCTTGATCCGCGGCACGGATGGATATCCCAGTTGGCGTTCCAGGGCCGCGAAGAAGAAGAGCGGATCCTTGCCCCGGTTGGCCCGGGCGATCCGCCCCTCCTTCGCGCCGAACAGGATCGGCCGGTCGGGCTCGGGCTCCGGCCTGCCCGCGAGCGCCGCATCCCGCTTCTCGAGCCGCCAATACTCCGGGCTGCGCACGAACACGAGGTCGGCCAGGTCGATCAGGCCCACCTGGCGGGCCACCGTGCCGATCCAGGCCTTCCAGTCGGGATCGAAGATGTCATCGGCGGCCACGGCGTCGAGGCCGCGGGCGTAGTCGAGCCGGTTTCGCGACAGGCATTCGAAGCGGTAGAAGAACAGGCCCTGCGGCGTCGCCCCGTCCGCCCGGTAGGCCGCCTCGCGCTCGAGCATCGCCAGGGCGGTGCGGATGTCGAATCGGCCCCCCTCCTCCTCGGCCGCCGCGATCACGAAGGTCTGGAAGGCCGTGAAGTAGTGGGCCAGCCGGGCCATGGCCGTGGAGAGCGTGCCCACGAGCTTGAGTTCGCCGACCAGGTAGCCGATCGCCAGCGGCAGTTTCGACGTGGCGAGCACCTCCTCGGCGATCGCCCGCAGGGCCTCCTGGGCGGCGATCCCGGCGGCCACCCGCTCCCCGAACGACCGGAACAGGTAGGCCTGTTCGATGTATTCCTCGCGGTCGAGCATCGGCAGCCTCGAAAAAGCGGGGCCACGAGCGAGGCGGCCCGCGGCATCCGTCACCGCCATCCTATAATCCAGGGGGTTGGTTCCGTAGCCACGGTCGCCAGCACCGCCCCGCCACGCCGGCCGCCCCCTCGGTCTCCCGCCCCATGCCGACCCGGTTTTCCACGATCGACGCAGCCGTGGCCGCCATCGCCCGGGGCGAGTGCGTGATCGTCGTCGATGCCGAGGATCGCGAGAACGAGGGCGACTTCGTCTGCGCGGCCGACTCCGCCACGCCGGCGATGGTGAACTTCATGATCTCCCGCGGCCGCGGGCAGGTCTGCCTCTCGATCCTGCCCGACGTGGCCCGGCGGCTCGACCTGCCGATGATGTGCGCGGCCAACTCGACCCCGCTCGGCACCGCCTTCACCGTGCCGGTGGATCATCGGTCGGCCCGCACCGGGATCACCGCCGCCGAGCGGGCCACGACGATCGCGGCCATCCTCGACCCCGAGAGCAAGCCCGCGGACTTCGTCCGCCCCGGCCACCTGTTTCCGCTGGTGGCCAAGGAGGGGGGCGTCTTGCGCCGGGCCGGCCACACCGAGGCGGCCATGGATCTGGCCCGGATGGCGGGGCGGCCGCCGGCCGGCGTGCTCTGCGAGATCCTCGACCACGAGGGCAACCGTGCCGATCGCGAGGCGCTCTTCGCGCTCGCCCAGGAGCACGGCCTCGAGATCATCTCGATCGAGGAGCTCATCCGCCACCGCCGCTCCCGCGAGAAGCTCGTCGAACGGATCGCCGAGGCCGACCTGCCGACGAAGTACGGTCGCTTCCGCATCATCGGCTACGGAGTCCGCTTCGAGAGCCAACAGCCGATCGTGCTGGTGCACGGTGAGCCCTGGAAGGTGGCGGCGCCGCTCGTGCGACTGCACTCCTCCTGCTTCACCGGCGACCTGCTCGACAGCCTGCGGTGCGACTGCGGCGACCAGCTCCACATGGCCCTCGACATGATCAGCCGCGAGGGGGCCGGCGTGCTCGTCTATCTGCCCCAGGAAGGGCGCGGGATCGGGCTCGTGGAGAAGATCCGGGCCTACGCCCTGCAGGATCAGGGGCTCGACACCGTCGAGGCCAACCTCGCCCTCGGCTACAAGGCCGACGCCCGCGACTACGGCATCGGCATCCAGTTGCTCAAGGATCTCGGCCTCTCCAAGGTCCGCCTGCTGACCAACAACCCCAAGAAGACCGACGCCTTCATCTACGGCGGCTTCGACCTCGAGGTGGTCGACCAGGTGCCGATCCTGCCGCCCGCCAACGAGCACAACGAGCGGTATTTGGCCACGAAGCGGGAGAAGCTCGGCCACCGCTTCCCGGGCGGGGTCGCCCGGGAGTCCTGATCCGCCGCAACCGGATCGGGGTTCACGCCGCGTTGATCGTGATCCGGTCCCCGGGGTGACGGGCTCAAGGGATGCGACCAGCGGTTGACCCGGCTCGCGGGGCCGCCGTAGCATCGCGGTTTTCCCGGCCATCACCCCTGGGACCCAGGCATGCCGGCACCCCGCCCATCCCTCCGCCAGTCTCGCGTCGTGCGCGTCGGCATCGTCCTCGTGGCCGCGCTCACGGCCGGCTGTGGCGGCAGACGGACCGAGCCGCCTCCCAAGCCCGAGCCGGTGCTCAGCCCGCCCCAGCCCGAGACGCCGGCTGGCCAGCCGCTCGCGCCGACCGAGCCCGCGGCGGCCCCGGCCCAGCCCGCCGCCCCCCCACCGGCGGCCTTCTCCCCGCCGCCGCTCGAGGCGCTCGACCGCGATGCCAAGTGGATCGACCGTCCCGTCCGCGACGCACTGGCCGACCTGGCCGCCGAACTCGCGGCGGCTCCGCCGCTGGGCACGGCGGAGGAGGCGTTGGCCCTGCGGAACGACTCGGCCGAGCACAACGCGGTCATCCTCTCGGCCCTGGGCCGGCAGCCGGCCGAGGGGCAGGCCGACCGTGAGGCCCGGGTCAACCGGCATCTGTCGGCCGACTTGAGCAGCACCAACCCGATCCTCGCCAGCTCGTCGGCCGAACAGGACGTGCTCGGCCTGACGGGCTTCGGCCTGTTCTCGTTCGATCGCCGGCTCGAGCCCTTCGCCGCCGCCGAGACGGTCGCGAGCTGGCAGACGAGCGTCGACGGCACGCTCGACAAGGTGGTGCTCCGCGACGACCTGGTGTGGAGCGACGGCGAGCCGATCACGGCCCACGACGTGGCGTTCAGCTACAAGGTGATCATGGACGAGCGGGTGCCCGTGCCCGCGGTCCGCAGCGGCACCGATCAGCTCCGCGGCGTCCACGCCTATGACGACCGGACGCTCGTCTTCTTCCACAAGGAGCCGCTGGCCACGAACGTCTGGAACATCAACTTCCCGGTCATACCCCGACACGTCTACGAGGGCACCTGGGAGGACGACCCCACCCTCAAGGACAGCAGCCGGCACGTCGAACTGGAGGCCAAGCCCGTCTGCGGCGGCCCCTACGAGATCGTCACGCGCGTCCGCGGGCAGGAGATCCTGCTGCGGGCGCGGCCGTCCTGGCACACGGTGGGCGGCAAGCAGGTCCGCGACGTGCCCTCCTTCAACGAGGTCCGGTTCCGGATCCTGGAGGACCCCAACACGTCGCTCCTCGCGCTCAAGAAGGGGGAGATCGACGAGCTGGCCCTCACGCCCGAGCAGTGGACGACGCAGACCTCCGGCGACGACTTCTACGCCAAGAACACCAAGGCCACGGCCCCTGAATGGGTCTCCTTCCACTTCGCCTGGAACACGAAGAGCCCGTTCTTCGCCGACCGCCGCGTCCGCCGGGCGATGAGCCACGCCTTCGACCACGACCGGATGCTCGGCACGATCTGCCACGGCCTCTATACGCCCGGCACCGGCATCTTCTATCCCGGCGCCTGGATGGCCACCCCGAAGCCGATCGAGCCCTATCGCCAGGACCTCGACCGGGCCGAGGCCCTGCTCGACGAGGCCGGCTGGATCGACCGCGACAACGACGGGCTCCGCGACCGCGAGCTCGACGGCGTGAGCACGCCGTTCGAGTTCACGATTCTCTGCAACCAGCAGCCGATGGCCCAGGAGATCTGCACGCTCCTGCAGCAGAGCCTCGACCGGATCGGCGTGCGGGTGAACGTGAAGCCGACGGAGTTCACGGTCTTGCAGCAACTCCTCCTGGAGAAGAAGTTCGACGCCGCCTTCGGCGGCTGGGGAGCCGGGGCCGACCCCGACACCTCCTCGAACATCTGGGCCTCGGGCGAGGGCCGCAACTTCGGCAGTTACTCGAACCCCGAGGTGGATCGCCTGTTCATCGAGGGCCGCACCGAAGTCGACCGGACCAAGCGGGCCGAGAAGTACGCCCGCATCCAGGAGATCCTTTGGGAAGACCAGCCCTACACCTGGCTCTACTGGCGGAACAGCTTCCACGGCTTCTCCAAGGACCTCCGCGGCTACGTCTTCAGCCCCCGCGGCCCGTTCCACTACTCCCCCGGCTTCGGCAGCCTCTGGACCCCCGTGCCATGATCCACCATCTCCTGCGTCGGCTGGCGCTGGGGCTGGTGACGCTCGTGCTGATCTCGTTCCTCGTCTACGGACTGATCCGCTCGATTCCCGGCACGCCGCTGACGGTGGCCGTGGCCCAGACCGACCCCAGCCGCCGGCTCAACCCCGCCGATCTCGAACGGATGAAGGCGGCCTACGGCCTCGACCGGCCCTGGTACCAGGCCTACTTCGTCTGGCTCGCCAACGTCGCCCGCGGCGACCTGGGTCGAAGCATCTCCCGCAAGGCCCCGGTCGCGGAGCTGATCGGCGAGCGGATCGGCCCCACGCTCGCCCTCTCGGCGGGCAGCCTGCTTTTGACCTGGGCCTTGTCGATCCCGCTGGGCCTCTACGCCGCCGCCCGCAGCGGCTCGCCCGACGAGCGGGGCGTGAGCCTCCTGCTCTACATGCTCTACTCCGTGCCCACGTTCGTGGCGGCCCTGGCGCTACAGGTCGCCTTCTCGATCTGGGCGGAGGGGACGGCCTGGGAACTGCCCCTCTTCGGCATGACGAGCGGCGTGCCCCACGCGACCACCCGCGCCTGGCTCGCCGACGTGGCCCGGCACGCGATCCTGCCCCTGATCTGCCTCACCTACGTCAGCCTCGCCTGGTACTCGCGGTTCATCAACACGAATCTCCAGGAGGTGCTGCGCCAGGACTACATCCGCACCGCCCGGGCCAAGGGGGCGGGGCCCGTGCGGGTGCTCGTCCAGCACGCCTTTCGCAACACCCTGATCCCGCTCGTCACGCTGCTGGGCCTGTCGCTGCCGGCTTTGCTGGGCGGCTCGGTGATCATCGAGCAGATCTTCACCTGGCCCGGCATGGGGCGACTGTTCTTCGAGAGCCTGCGGGAGCGCGACTACCCGACGATCATGGGGCTGACGCTCCTGTTCAGCGTGCTCACGCTCGCCGGCCAGCTTCTGGCCGACGTCCTCTACGCGTGGGTCGACCCCCGGGTGAGCATGGAATGAACAAGGAGTTTGGCACGTGGAAACGGGAAGCTGGCCAGGGGTCGCGCGCAGCCGCCGGTGAATTTTGACTGCCCGCGTCGATCGACCATGCCGCAGGAGCATGCGACGTCAAAATCCACCGGCGGCGAGCACGTGCCCCTGGCCGGCGGCCTTGTCGAGAGATCGCAGATCGCAGACAGCAGCCTCATGACCTCACCACACCCAACGCCGGCACCGCACCACGCCCGCGGCTTCTGGGCCGAGGCCTGGAGCCGCTATCGGCGGATGCCGCTGGCGATGACGGCGCTCGTGTTCGTCGGCTTCCTCGCCGCCGTCGCGCTCTTTGCGCCGGCCATCGCGGGCACGAAGCCGGTCGTCTGCCGCTACAAGGGGCGGATCTATGTTCCCTGCCTGGCCTACTACAACCGCGCCTGGGAGCCCGTGATCTTCGCCACCGACAAGTTCCGCGGTGAGTATCCCAAGAACCTGCGGGAGAAGGATCCGGAGAGCTGGGCCGTCTGGCCGCTGGTCTTCCAGGACCCCTATCGGGCCGTGCGGGCCGAGGAGTGGCCCGGGCGGCCCGGTAACCCGGCCCGCGACACCGGCCGGCCCAGCCGCCTGAACCTGTTCGGCACCAACCAGACCGGCGTCGACGTGTTCGCGAAGATGGTGCACGGCACGACCGTCGCCCTGCTCGTGGGCTTCGTCTCGATGGGGATCGCGGCCACGATCGGGATCGCGGTGGGGGCGCTGGCCGGCTATTTCGGCGGCTGGGTGGACGTGCTCGTCAGCCGGGCGACCGAGGTGGTGATGTGCGTCCCGTCGCTCGTCCTGATCCTGGCGCTCCTGGCGATCGTGGAGAAGCCGACGATCTGGAAGATGATGGCGGTGCTCGGCCTCACCGGCTGGACAGGCATCTCGCGGCTGATGCGGGCGGAGTTTCTGCGGCTCAAGTCGGCCGAGTTCGTGACGGCCGCCCGGGCGGTGGGGGCCGGCCCCGGCCGGATCATCCTGCGGCACGTGCTGCCCAACGCCCTGGCCCCGGTGATGGTGCCGATCACCTTCGGGATCGCAGCGGCGATCCTGACCGAGAGCGGCCTCTCGTTCCTCGGCTTCGGCCAGCCGCCGCCGTCGGCGAGCTGGGGATCGCTGTTGAACGACGCCCGCTCGAACCTCAAGATGTGGTGGCTCGTGCTCTTCCCCGGCATGGCGATCTTCCTGACCGTGCTGGCCTTCAACCTCGTCGGCGAGGGGCTGCAGAAGGCGACCGACCCCAGGCTGCGGGAGGCGCGGAAGTGATGCAGGTCGGTTGCAGCTTTGGGGAGTCAACGCAGACGCGCCGGG
This sequence comes from Planctomycetota bacterium, assembly GCA_046090525.1. Lineage (GTDB taxonomy): Bacteria > Planctomycetota > Planctomycetia > Pirellulales > UBA1268 > QWPN01. The sequence goes on along the minus strand of JBJTAA010000363.1, from coordinate 301 downwards.
CTCGCCCATGCCATCTCGCCGGACGCTCCCTACGGGCATCCTGCCCTTCGGTCGCTCGGAGGAAACCTCGCTCCACCATCCTGGCTGCGCTCGGTTTCCTACGCCGCTCGATTGTCACGGGCAAGCCCTCCAACCAATAAGGTTTTTGGAAAGGCAATCATGCCCCTGCTCGAGATCCGGGACCTCGTGACCGCGTTCCACACGCCCGCCGGCCGGGTGCCGGCGGTGGACGGAGTGTCGCTGTCGATCGAGCGGGGCGGGGCGGTCGGGCTCGTCGGGGAAAGCGGCTGCGGCAAGAGCG
>JBJTAA010000362.1:0-6029 GCA_046090525.1 Planctomycetota bacterium | reverse complement strand
GCTCGGCGAGTACGAGGCGGAGTTTTCCGAGAAGTCGGTGCAGACCCCCGGCCGCCTGCTGCTGAACCTCGTCATGACGGTGGCCGGGCTGGGCATGCTCGTGCTCGGGGCCGACCTGTTCGTCGATGCCGCGGTGGCGATCGCCCATTCTTGGGGGCTTTCGGAGCTCGTGATCGGGCTCACGCTCGTTGCGGCGGGCACCTCGCTGCCCGAGGTGGCGACGAGCCTCGTGGCCGCCTTCAAGGGGGAGCGGGACATCGCCGTCGGGAATGTGGTGGGCAGCAATCTGTTCAATCTGATGTGCGTGCTCGGGCTCACGGGTATCGCAGCTCCGGGTGGTGTTCCCGTCGGGCCCGAGGCCGTGACGCAGGATCTCCCCGTGATGGTGCTCGTGGCCGTGGCCTGCCTGCCCGTCTTCCTGATCGGCCACGCGATCGAGCGCTGGGAGGGCGTCGTGCTGGTCGCCTTCTACGGGCTCTATACGGCGGCCCTGATCTGCGAGGCCCAGGGCCGCGAACAGGGACTGCAACTCGTGACCACCATCGCCTGGGTGCTGGGCCCGCTCGCCGTGGCGGCCTACGTGGCGACGCTCGCCAGTCAGCTGCGGCGCCGGGCCGCCTGAGCCGACTCAGCCCGGCACGTCGTCGTGCAGGCTGACCCACGAGCGGCAGCCGCCGTAGTCGTCGTGCCAGGGGAGCGTGACCGCGGCCGGGAGCCGGCGGACCCGCACCTCGAGCACGTGGAGTTCGTCCTTCCAGCGGTGGAACCGCTCCGCCACCACGTGATCGGCCCAGACGTGGCGGCTACGATAGCGGGCGAGTTCCGCCACGTCCGTGATTCGGCTCGCCGTCTCGACGGTCGCCGCGTGGGTGAAGACCACCTGGCCCTCCGGGGGCCGATCGGCGTCGATCGCATCGAGCAGGTCGCGGGCCTCGGGGATCAGGGAATCAGCGGCCTGATGCAGAAAGGTCGGTAGGAGCAGGAACTCCCGGGTCTCGAGCTGGAACCCGCCGCTTGGCTCGACGATTCCGCCCTTACGGAGGATCACGTCTTGCCGGCCACTTGCGAGGGCCCGGCAGATCGCCGCCCACTCCTTGAAGGCCGTGCGCACGACTCGCCCCGCCCTCACTTGGCCCGCGGGCGAACGAAGATCCCGTCGGCCGTCACCTGGATCACCGGGATCCCGAGTTTGGGGTCGAACACGCCCGTTCCGCGCACGACCACGTCGCGCCCCTTCTCCACGCCGAACAGTGTGCGGGCATCGACGGGGATCGGCTTGCCGTCGGCCCCGAGAAACTGCACCGCCGCCATGGTCGCGTTGGCCCGCCGCTTCTTGCAGAACGGGCAGTCGTCGGCATTGTGGCCCGGCTTTTCGGCGTGGTCGTCGTCCGGAATCTCGAGCAGCGAGAACGATGCCTTGCCCTCGAGGAAGGGATCCATGCCCTTGGCCTCGATCCGCCCCGCCACCACGATCGGCTGGGGATCGAGACCGAGCGTGCCCTTGGCATCGGCCAACGACACGGCACCGGCCGGTTCCTCGGCGAGCACGAGCGCCTGCCGGGCCGCGGCCACGTCGACCTCGGCCCACACCGGCCCGTCGCCGAGGGCCACGAGCAGTCCTGCAACCAGCATCCCTGCCGCGCGCATCACTTCACCTCCTTGGAGAACCGTTCCTTGAGGGCCGCTACGGCCTTCGCGATCGAATCCTTGACCGAATCGTGGGCCTCCTTGACCTTGGCCTTCGCGTCCTCGGCGTCCGAGTGGATCGCCTCGTCGAGCGTGTTGAAGGCGGTGAAGATCTCGTCGAGCGCCTGCGTGCCGGCCGCCTTGGCATCGTCCGCCAGCCCCTCCTGCTTCGCCAGGAGGCCGCGGAGATCCTCGACGAGGTGGCCGATCGCGTGGACCGCATCGTCGGCGGCGTCGTCGGCCCCCTCGGCGAGCTTCGCGGCCACATCCGCCACGGCCTGCTCGAGCTCCGCGATCCCCGCGGCGAGCGTCTCGGGGTGGGCGTGATCCGCGTGATCCCCGTGATCATGGTCATGATCGTGGTCATCGCCGGCGGGCTTAGCCGCGGCGGGCTTCGCCACGGGCGGGGCCTTGGCGGCCGGACTGCAGCCGCAGATGGGAGCGAGCAGCGTGAGGGGCGCAAGCAACGCGACGAGACGTGACATCTGGTGGGCTCCGAAGGGCGGGGTGAACCTGGGGACCGCGATGCGGCACTCCCAAGCGTATCCCTCAGGCCCGCCTGGTGGCAATCCGCGACGGCGGCAGGGGCGGGGCGGCCGGGTCGGCCACGAGACAGACGAGCGACCGCTCCGGAAGCAGGAGCGGCGTGTCCACGTCGATCGCGGGGCCGTCGCCGCCCGGGTGAATGTCGGCGGGGGCCGCGTGGGCCGTGTTCACGAACTCGCGCCACCGCAACTGCCGCAGCGGCTGCGAGAGCGGGAAATGGAAGGTCCGCGGCAGCGTGCCGGCGTGGGTGAAGATCATCACGTGGCGGGGCCGGCCGCCGCTCACCGCGGCGTCGGGAACCCCGGCGAGTTCGTCGGCCGCGGGGGCCGCGAAGAAGCAGGTCAGGCTGGCGTCGGCGGCATACCAGTCGATGTGCCGCCCCTCCGGCGAGAACCACTCCACGTCGGGCAGCACGCCCGTGTCGCTCACGCCGCCGTCGAGGAACGCCCGGCGGCGGAGCGCGGGGTTGTCGAGGCGGAACTGGATCAGCGCGGCCACGAAGCGGACGAGGTCGGCGTGCTCCTCCACCAGCCGCCAGTCGAACCAGGAGACGGGGTTGTCCTGGCACCAGGCGTTGTTGTTGCCCTGCTGGGTGCGGCGGCATTCGTCGCCGGCCAGGAGCATCGGCACACCCTGGCTGAGAAACAGCGTGGCCAGCATGTTGCGGGCCTGCCGTGACCGCACGGCCGCGATGTCGGCCCGCTTGGTCGGCCCCTCGACGCCGTAGTTGTCGGAAAAGTTGTTGTTGTCGCCGTCGCGGTTGCCCTCGCCGTTGGCCTCGTTGTGCTTCTCGCGGTAGCTGACGAGGTCCTCGAGGGTGAAGCCGTCGTGCGAGGTGATGAAGTTGATGCTGTGAAACGGCTGGCGGCCGTCGTCGCCATACAGGTCGCTGGAGCCGGCCAGCCGGGTGGCGAGGTGGCCGGTCTGGGCGAAGTCGCCCCGCCAGAACCGCCGCACGTCGTCGCGGTAGCGGCCATTCCACTCGGCCCAGCGGAGGGCCGCGAACGAGCCCACCTGGTAGGCACCGGCGGCGTCCCAGGCCTCGGCGATGATCTTGGTGTCGGCGAGCATCGGATCCTCGGTGATCACCTCGATGATCGGCGGGTTCGGCACGATCTCACCGTTGCGATCGCGGGAGAGGATGCTCGCCAAGTCGAAGCGGAAGCCGTCGACGTGGTAGTTGTGCACCCAGTGCCGCAGGCAGAGGAAGATCAACTCGCGGACGATCGGATGGTTGCCGTTGATCGTGTTGCCGCAGCCGCTGTAGTTGCGGTAGCTCGAGCCACCGTCGCCGAGCATGTAGTAGACGCGGTTCTCGAGGCCCTTGAAGGAGAGCGTGGGCCCCAGATGGTTGCCCTCGGCCGTGTGGTTGAAGACGACGTCGAGGATCACCTCGATGCCGGCCGCATGCAGGGCCCGCACCATCTCCTTGAACTCGCGGACCTGGCAGCCGGGCTCGCGGCCCGACGCGTAGCCACGGTGGGGGGCGAAGAAGGCCAGCGGGTCGTAGCCCCAGTAGTTGATCCGGGGCGGGCCATCGGGCGTGGGCATGGAGCCGGCGAACTCGTGGACCGGCATCAGCTCGACGGCGGTCACGCCCAGCGACTGGAGGTAGGGGATCTTTTCGATCACCCCGGCGTAGGTGCCGGGGGCCGCGACGCCGCTCGTCGGGTCGGCCGTGAAGCCGCGCACGTGCATCTCGTAGATCACCGTGTCGGCGAGGCCCCGGCGAAGATGGCGGTCGCCCCGCCAGTCGAACGAGTCGTCCACGACGACGCACTTCGGGGGCCGGAGCAGCCCGTCGCCGCCGATCGTGAACTCACCGGCCAGGGCCTTCGCGTAGGGGTCGATCAGGCGGGCCTTCCCGTCGAACCGCTGCCCGCGCTCGGGGTCGAAGGGGCCGTCGGCCTGGAGCTGGTAGAGCTGCCCCGGCCCGACCCCCGGCACGAGGATGCTCCAGATGTCGCCCCAGCGGTCCTTCGCCGGATCGAGCGCGATCACCTCGGCGGGCTCGGGATCGTCCACGGCCTCGTAGAGCAGCACCCGCATCGCCGTGGCGGAGCGGCTGTAGACGACGAACTGCACACCCTTTTCGTGGAGCACCGCCCCGTAGGGCAGCGTCTGGCTGAACTGCAGCGGCGGCAGGGGCTTGCTGGCGTGGGCCCGCCGGGCCGCGACCTTTTTTCTCCGGGGAGGCATGGCGGAATGATAGCACCGGGCTTGGTCACGACGTGGCCGGACTCCAGGAGTCCGGTTCCGCCGGAACCGGATCAACGCTGGGGTGTGGGGGCGGAGGCGAGACGACGCCAGCTGGCGACGTGCCGCCGGGTTGAAAGAGGACGTCGGGCGCTATCCGGCCACGGCGTGGCCGGACTCCCAGGCCCATGGCTTGCGGGACGGGCCACCGCGGAGATATTGGCGGCGTGAGCGGAGCCACCTATTCCAGCGCAGGCGTCGATCTCGCGATCTACCGCGAGGCGATGGCGAGGCTCCCGGCCCACCTGCGGCGCACCCACTGCCCGCGGGTGCTCGGCCGGGAGGGCTCCTTCGCGGCCCTCTTCCAGCTCGACCTGAAGGGGCTCTTCGCCCGTGGCTACGAGGATCCGCTGCTCGTCTCCTGCACCGACGGCGTGGGCACGAAACTCAAGCTCGCCGTGATGGCCGGCCGGCACGACACCGTCGGCATCGACCTGGTGGCGATGAGCGTGAACGACCTGCTCTGCACCGGCGGCGAGCCGCTCTTCTTCCTCGACTACGTGGCCCTGGCGAAGGACGATCCGGCGCTCCTCGAGCAGATCGTGAAGGGCATCGCCGACGCCTGTGTGGAGAGCGACTGTGCGCTCGTGGGGGGCGAGACGGCGATCCTGCCCGACATGTACCACCCCGGCGAGTACGATCTCGCGGGCTTCTGCGTCGGGGTGGTGGAGCGGAAGAAGCTCGTCGACGGCTCCGCGATCGAGCCAGGCGACGTGGCCATCGGCATCGCCTCGAGCGGCGTCCACTCCAACGGCTTCAGCCTCGTCCGCAAGGCGGTGTTCGAGATCGGCGGCCTCGCCGTGGACGACCGCCCCGTGGCGCTCGGCGGCCGGAGCGTGGGAGAGGCCCTGCTCGAGCCGACGCGGCTCTATGCCCGGCCGGTCAAGGCGGTGCTGGGGCACTACCGCGTCAAGCACGTCGTGCACGGCATCGCCCACATCACCGGCGGCGGGCTGGCGGAGAACCTCGCGCGGATCGTGCCCGACTCCGTGCAGGTGGTGATCGAGCGGGGCGCCTGGGACGTGCCGGCCGTGTTTCCGTTGATCCAGTCGCTGGGCGACGTCGCGAACGACGAGATGGAGCGCGTGTTCAACATGGGCATCGGCATGGTGCTCGTGGTGTCGCCACACTTCGCGGACAGCATCCGCCACCAGCTGGCCGACCTGGGGCACGTCGCCTGGCCGATCGGCACCGTGCGGGCCGCGACGGCCGCGGACGAGCGGGTCGTGCTGCGGTAAATATCAGCAGCCCGCTACCCTCAGGAGCCCGGTTCCGCCGGAACCGGATCGGAGTTGGGGCAGCACTTGGCAGGCTGCAAGCCCGCCCCACGGTCACGGCGTGACCGGGCTCCTGGGCCGGGTCAGCGTTGACGCTGTATTTCCCCCGACCCGGTCGCGGCGTGACCGGACTCCTGGGCGGCGGCCGCGCGGATTTCCGGCGGCGGGCAGCAGGAGGGGCCCGCCTGTTCCAGGGCCGCGAGCACCTGCCCCTCGGTGAGCAGGTCGCGCAGGATGATCGGCGCCGGGGCGACCTCGCCCGGC
>JBJTAA010000361.1:0-5549 GCA_046090525.1 Planctomycetota bacterium | reverse complement strand
GATCACGTCGTCGGGGCCGTCCGGACCGCCGAACGAGACGAAGAGCACCGCGTCGTAGGCGGCGGGCTTGGCGGGATCGTCGGTCGATTCAAGCATGCGGTGATTCCCTGCGATCGACGGAGCAGAAACAGGCCGGGGCAGGGCCTTGTTCTGCGGGACGGCATTGACCCCACGGGGATTCGAACCCCGGTTCCCGCCGTGAAAGGGCGGTGTACTAGGCCTCTAGACGATGGGGCCGCTCCGCGAACGGCTGTGCGTAACGCGAATGGTCGCCCGCATCATAGCCGCAGGTCGCAAGCCGCGGGATGGCCGATGCAGAAGGTCATTCCGCTTCGGGGAGCGTCTCGGCGACGGCCGGCTCCGCCGGAGTGGCCGAAACCGCCGGCGCATCGGCGGGCTCGCCACGGGCGATCGCCTCGAACACCTCCCGGCGATGCACGGGCACCTCCTTGGGAGCCTCGACGCCGAGTCGCACCTTGTCGCCGCGGATTTCGACCACGACGATGGTGATGTCGTTGTTGATGACGATGCTCTCGTCTTTTTTCCGCGACAGTACGAGCATGGGCCATTCCCTGGCGGTTCGCGGGCGGATCGACACCAACCGGACGACTCTTCCGAAAACCCCTGAAATGTAAAGGTTTCCAGGCTTCCGTCAAGCAAATCCCGGGCCTTTTTCACCGCAACCCGCAAAATCCGGCCATTTTTTGGGGGCCCAGCGGGGTGAGCCTTGGGGGCCGGCCGCAGGGGACAGTTGCTTCCGGGAGCCCGTTTCGGCCGTGTGGGAACCTGGTTCGCCCCTGGCGATCGTCATGGTGCCGTCGCCCTGCTCGCGCGGGTTGTTGGTTCGCGAACCCTTCCTATACTCACGCTGTCGAACGACCCTGACCCCCCCAGCCCCGATCGGCCGCCCACATGAAGGAGTGGTTCCGCAACCTGTTCTCGGCCGTGAAAACGGTGGCCGAGGGCATGCTCGTGACCCTGCGGGTGTTCGGGAAGACGTACGACCAGGATCGGCGGACCTTCACGGAGCACTTCGAGTATCCGGAACTGCCGGCTCCCGTGGCGGCCCGCTACCGCGGCTTCCACCGCTACGACCTGACCACGTGCATCGCATGTGACCAGTGTGCCAAGGCCTGCCCGGTCGACTGCATTTACATCGGCAAGGAGCGGGTCGAGAACGGCAAGGGCTTCCGCGTCAGCGGGTTCACGATCGACTACTCGAAGTGCATGTTCTGTGCCCTGTGCGTGGAACCGTGCCCGGTCGACTGCATCTTCATGGGATCGACGCTCGATCTTTCCTGCTACAGCCGCGATGGCACGATCGTCGACTTTGCCCGCCTCCCCGTCGACGTCGCGTGGGGCCGAGCGACGCTCAATCCCACGGCGGTCGCGGCGTCGAAGGTGATCGTCGAACCCGTCCACGGCGGCCCGAACCAGTAGCGGCCCCGCCACCCTCCTGCACGCCCAGCCGACCGCATGAACCTCGTCGATCCCGTCGTGCTCGCCGGTTTTCTGGCCCTGTTCGTGGCCGTCGGCGGGGCGTTTTTGGCCGTGAACCTGATCGTGGGCTGGCTGGTGCGGCCGCGGCAGCCGAACGTGGAGAAGCTCGAGGTCTACGAGTGCGGCGAGCCGACGATCGGCTCGAGCTTCGTGCAGTTCGATCTCCGCTTCTACGTGGTGGCGCTGCTGTTCATCATCTTCGACGTCGAGGTGGCGCTGTTCTTCCCCTGGGCGACGGTGTTCGGCAAGGCGACGGAGCTGACCGATCCCGCGCTCGTCAGCGTGACGGCGGACGGCGGGCTCTCGCCGGCGGCCGCCGGCACGCTCCGGGAACTCGGTCTCCGGTCCCCCGCCGCCCCCCAGACCGACGTGCTCCGCGAATCGATGGCCGACAAGATCGCCTGGGCGAACGGGCGGGCGGCGGCGGTCGGCCGCCCAGAGCCGAGCCCCGAGCAGGCCCTGGGCGAATGGTCGCTCGTGGATGCCGCCGGGCGGCTCGCCCGCACGGCGCTCGTCGACATGGCCTTCTTCTATGCCGTCCTGCTCGTCGGCTTCGCCTATGTCTGGTATCGCGGTGACCTCGACTGGGTGCGGGCCGTTTCGGCCGAGCGGGCTGCGCCCGCCGGCACGCGAGCCGCCTGAGCGACACCGTCGACACCCGACCCAACCCGAGATTTCGAGCGATGCGTGGTCCAGCCTTCCTCGAGCAGCTTCGTGACGCCGTCCCCGGGGCCGTCGTCGGCGAGAACCTGACCGCCCTCGATCCCTGGGTCGAGATCGCGCCGGAGAAGATCGCCGACGCCTGCCGCTGGCTGGCCAAGTCGAGTCCGGTGCGGTTCGACTCGCTGCAGTGCATCACCGCGGTCGACTGGTTCGAGCCCGACGCCAAGAAGGCCGCCAAGGTTCCCTGGCAGCCCCACCTCGAGCTCGTCTACCACCTCTGGAGCACGCCGGCGAAGGTCAGCCTCGTGCTTAAGTGCAAGCTGCCGAGGTGGAAGAACGACGTGCCGGGTGACCTGCCGGAGGTTCCGAGCGTCACGGGCGTGTGGCGGGGGGCGGACTGGCACGAGCGCGAGGTCTATGATCTCTCGGGCGTCTGGTTCACGGGCCATCCCGACCTGCGGCGGATCCTCTGCCCGGAGGACTGGGAGGGCTATCCGCTCCGCAAGGACTACGAGCAGCCGCTCGAATACCACGGCATCCGCGGCCGCTAGCTTCACGCAGGACCCGGTTCACGCAGGAATCGCCCCATGGCCAGCACCATCGACGATCCCCGGATCATCGAGTTCGACGTCCGCACCGACGAGATGCTCGTCAACATGGGACCGCAGCACCCGAGCACCCACGGCGTGCTCCGGCTCGTGCTCCGGACCGATGGCGAGATCGTCTCCGAGGTGGAGCCTCACATCGGCTACCTCCACCGCTGTGCCGAAAAGATCGGTGAGAACCTCACCCACCGGCAGTGGATTCCCTACACCGACCGGATGGACTACCTCGCGGCGATGAACATGAACCTCGGCTGGGCCCTGGCCGTCGAGAAGCTCATGAAATACGAGGTCAGCGAGAAGGCGCGGCACCTCCGGGTCCTGATCGCCGAACTCGGCCGGATCGCGAGCCACCTGGTGGGGATGGGGGCCTACGGCCTCGACCTCGGAACCTTCAGCCCCTTCCTCTACGCCTTCCGCGAGCGGGAGAAGATCCTCGATCTCTTCGAGGAGGCCTGCGGAGCCCGGCTCACCTACAGTTACATCACGGTCGGCGGCCTGACGGCCGATCTGCCGCCGGGCTGGCTGGGGCGGTGCGAGGCCTTCTTCGAGCAGTTCGAGCCGATCATCAAGGAGTATCACACGCTCCTGACCACCAACGCCATCTTCGTGAAACGGACGGCCGGCATCGGCGTGCTCTCCCGAGACATGGCGATCGAATACGGCTGCTCGGGGCCGGTGCTGCGGGGGAGCGGGGTCGATCAGGACCTGCGGCGCGACGGCGAGGCGATCTACACCGCGATGTACGACGGCTACGCGTTCGAGGTCGCCGTGCAGAAAAACGGCCACTACCCGCGCGACCACGAATATCCGGCGGTGCCCGCGGACGCCGTGCTCGGCGACTGCTGGCACCGGTTCTTCGTGCGGATGCTCGAAGTCGTGCAGTCGATGGATCTCGTCCGCCAGGCCATCGACCGCTACTCGGCCTGCAAGGGCACCATCGGCGAGCCGCTCAAGCTCACGGAGAAGATGCCCGCCGGCGACGCCTACCTCGAGACCGAGTGCCCCAAGGGGCAGATGGGCTTCTACGTGGTCAGCGACGGGTCGGCGATCCCGTGGCGGGCCCGGGCCCGGTCGAGCTCGTTTTCGAACCTGGCCGTCACGCCCGAGCTCTGTCGCGGCTGCCTGATCGCCGACGTGCCCGCCATCGTGGGGTCGCTCGACATCGTGATGGGCGAGATCGACCGGTAGGACGGAGCCCGGTCGCTCCGAGACCGGGCAACGCTCGATGTCGGGTCAACGCCGACCCGGTTCCGGCGGAACCGGGCTCCTGGGACGGAACCGGGCTCCGCGTGGTACGCCGCGGTCTTTCCGGCCGCCACTTGTGAAAACGCCCGGCAGACGGCAAACTTCGTGCGATTTTTCACGAAGTCCGTTCCGGCCCGGGAAATCCGCGGCCCGGGTGCGGTTTGGCGATGGCGTGGTGACGGACGATGGTCGACTTCCTCACGAGCACGGTCGGGCTTTCCGGGTGGCTGGCCTGGACGATCGCCGCGGTCGTTTCTGCGGTGCTCGTCCTCAACGTGATCGCCGGCGGGGCGCTGGCCTTCATCTGGGCCGAGCGGAAGGTCTCGGCGCGGATCCAGGACCGCCTGGGGCCCACCCGCACGGGCGGCCGCTTCGGCTGGCTGCAGTCGGTGGCCGACGGCATCAAGCTGCTAGCCAAGGAAGACCTGATGCCCGCGGGGGCCGACGGCCTGCTCTTCCGCCTCGCCCCGTACGTCAGTTTCTGTGCCTCGTTCTGCGCGTTCATCGCGCTGCCCTTCGCCTTCGACGTGGTCGGCCAGCGACTCAACGTGGCGGTGTTCTTCGTCGTGGCCGTGCTCGGCCTCGAGGTGTTCGGGGTGATCCTGGCGGGCTACGCCTCGGCCTCGAAGTGGTCGCTCTTCGGGGCGATGCGCGAGGCCGCGCAGGTGGTCAGCTATGAGGTGCCGCTCGGCATGTGCGTGGTCGTGCCGGTGATGCTGGCCGGCAGCATGGACATGGTGACGATCGCGGAGAAGCAGGCGGGCTGGTTCTGGAACTGGTATCTGTTCCACGACCCCTTCACGTTCGTCGTCTTCTGGGTCTACGTCACCTGTGCCGTTGCCAGCGTGAACCGCGCCCCCTTCGACCTCGCCGAGGCCGAGAGCGAACTGGTCGCCGGCTTCCACACGGAGTATTCGGGGCTCCGCTGGAGCTACTTCTTCATGGCCGAGTACGGCTCGATGTTCCTCGTGAGCGCGATGGCCGCCGTGCTCTTCCTCGGCGGCTGGAACGGGCCGATTCCGGTGGCCACGCTCGTGGGGCTCTCCGAGGGCACGGGCGACACGGCCCCCTACCTGGTCCGGCTGCTGGGCTTGGTGAACCTCGTCGGCAAGGCCTCGCTCGGCGTGATCATCATGATGTGGATCCGGTGGACGCTGCCGCGGCTGCGGATCGACCAGGTGATGACCACCTGCCTGAAGTACTGCACGCCGATCGCCGCGGTGATGTTCGCCGGCGCGATGCTCTGGAAGATCGCCCTGCCCGGCGGGCTCCTGCCCGGCGTCGGCCGGCCGGGCGCCGAGATCCGCGAAGGCTGGCTCGAAGGTCCGGGGGGAGCCGGAGCTGCGGAGCCCGGGGTCGCCCGTGCCATCTCGCCGGACGTTCACTTCGGCCATCCTGGCCTTCGCTCACTCCATGCTGGCTTCGCTTCGCCATCCCTTGCTTCGCTCGCCAGCAAGGCCGGCTCCATTGGCACGGACAACCCCGGGCCAGGTTCCTCATTCGCCGAGGCGAATCCAGGCGGCACTCCGCCAGGAG
>JBJTAA010000360.1:0-8177 GCA_046090525.1 Planctomycetota bacterium | reverse complement strand
CTCGCCCGCGAGGCCCACCAGCCGCGTGAGGCTGTCCGCGGAGACCCGCACCACGCGGTCGGCCGGTTCGCCGCCGCGGGGGGCCGCGTCACCGGCGGGGGCCGGGGCCGGCTCGCCGGCCGACGCGGGCTCCACCGGTGCGGCGGGCTGCAGGGGCGGCTCGGCCGCCGGAGTCGGTCGCCGCGGTGCGCCTCCGCCCGCGGGCAACGCGGCCAGCCGCGCGACGACCTCGGTCGCGCGGGCGGCCCAGGGGGAGCCCGGCTTCAGGGCGTCGTCGGCGGCGGCGATCGAACCGAGAAAATCGACCGCGGCCAGCAGCACGTCGGCGTGCTCGGGACGGACGCGGAGATCGCCCTTGCCGGCCGCCACGAACACGTCCTCGAGCGCGTGCGCCACCTGCACGGCCGGCTCGAGCCCCACGATGCGGGCCGCGCCCTTGAGCGAGTGGGCCGCCCGCATCATCGCCTCGATCGTCTCGGGCGACTTGTCGAGGTCCTCGATCGCCAAGACACCCGCCGAGAGCACGCTCGTCTGGCTCTCCGCCTCGAGCCGGAAGAGCTCGAGCATCGAGAAGCCGCTCAGGTCATCGGCCATGGCTCGCTCCCCTCATGTGGCCACCGCCTGGCGGAGCGCCTCGCAGAGCCGCTCCTCGTCGAGCACCGCCACGTCGCGATCCCGCCACGTGAACAGGGCCGTCGAGCAGCGGGCGGCGGCCTGGCTGACGGTGGCCGGCACGGGCCGCAGCGCGGAGCGCGGCACCCGCTGCACGCCGGCCACGTCGTCCACGCCGAGCACCCACCGCTCCGGCGCCCGCCCGGCCGCCCGCTCGATGACGAGCAGCCGCGGCACGGCGTCGGCGTCGGCGGCGGTTCCGACCGTGGGTGCGACGGCCGCTTGCGGGCCGCCGGACAGGCCGAGGATGGCATGCAGCGAGAGGCACAGCCGCAGCTCGCCGCGGATGTTCACCAGGCCGGCGAGCGGCGTGCCGCGGCGATGCGGGATCGAGTGGATCCGTCGCACAGGCGTCACCTCCACGAGCGACTCAGCCGGCAGGGCCAGCCACTCCTTGTCGACCCGGAAGACGAGCAGGCTCGTGGCGTCGGCTTCGACGGCCTCGACGGGCTCTTCGAGGACCGCCCGCCAGGCTTCGAGATAGCCCTCGGGGGCTGGGCGGTCGAAGAAGCCGCGGGCCGCCTCGCCCAGCACCGGGCAGTTGCGGCAGTGGACGAACCGCTCGAGCTCGGGGCAGCTGCGGTCGCCCGACACGCCGACCACCCGCCAGCACTCGGGAATCGGCGCCTTCACGGTCTCGTTGCGGGCGTGGTCGATCATCGGGACGTCCCCTTCCGGGCGGCCGCCCGGGCCGCCGACTGACGGTACTTCTCGGCCATCGCCGTGTCGCCCCGCTGGCGGGCGACCAGCGCGAGCGCGAGATGCGCCTCCTCGTGGTCGGCATCCAGGTAGAGCGTCTTGTGGAAGCAGCCCTCGGCGCGGTCGGCGTCGCCGGCCGACTGGTGAAGCATGCCCATCAGGAAGAAGAGTTCCGGACTCGGCGGGAGGAAGGCCCGCTGCCGTTCGCACAGGTCGATTGCCTCGGCCAGCCGTCCCTCGTTGGCAAGCCGGCCCGCCTCGCCGAGGACCTGCTCGAGGCTCGTGGCGGGCGTGCGGCCGTCGGGCGAGGATGGCCGCTTGACCGGCCCGGCCCGCTCGCCCGCAGTCGCGGCGGGGGCCAGGGGCGGCCGCTGCGGCTCACGTCCGGCGACCGGGCTCCGTCGGCCGGCGTGGACGCCCCGGCGAAGGGCGAACACCGACGCGCTGCCCGCCGGGATCCAATCCCCCTTCATGATCGGCGGTTCGGCGGCGCCGAGCACGAGCAGACCGTCGGCGGCCACGAGGCGATCGAGCTGGGCTTCCACCCGCCGGCGGGCGGCGTCGGTCAGGTAGATCAGCAGGTTGCGGCAGAACACCACGTCATAGTGCGGCCGGCCGGCCGCGAAGCCGGCGTCGAGGATATTGGCCCACTCCAGCCGCACCTGCCGCCGGACCGGCTCGGCGAGCACCGCCTGGCCCGCCTCGGAGGTGAACCAGCGGTCGCGAAAGGCGAGGTCGGCGTTGCGAAACGCGTTGGCCGAGTAGCGGCCGGCCGCGGCCCGCTCCAGGCTGCGGCGGCTGATGTCGATCGCATCGATCACGAACTGCTCGGCAGGGAGCCCCGCCTCGAGCAGGGCCATCGCGACGGAGTAGGGCTCCTCCCCCGCCGCGGCGGGCGCGCAGAGAATCCGCACGGGCGTGCGGCCGGGCAGGGCGGCCCGCGTGACCGCGAAGTCGACCACGAAGTCGAACACCTGGCGGTCGCGGAAGAACCAGCTCTCGGCGACGATCACGTCCTCCACGAGCTGGTCGCGGGCGGCCGGATCGGCCCGCACGAGCCGGGCGTAGGCGGCCGGGTCGTCGATGCCCGCGGCCTGCATCCGCTGCCTGACCGCGCGGTGCACGGTGGCCTGGCCGACGGTGGAGGCATCGAGCCCGATCCACTGTTCGAGCAGGAGTTCGATGTCGGCGAACGCGTTCATGGCCGGGCCTCCGCGGGAGGCACGGCGGCGGCCGCGGGCAGGAGCCCGGCGACGAGCTCATCGGGGAGGAGCCTGTCGACGTCGATCAGCTGCACCGTGTCGCGCCCGAGCCGCAGGATCCGGTCGAGGAAGGCGGCGCCGGGCAACGCGAGCGCCGGGAGCGAGGCCTCGGCCCCGTCGGCGGAGCGGACGGCGACCACGTTTTCCGCCACCAGGCCGAGCCTGACGGTCCCGCCGCCCCCGGCCGCATCCACGACGATCACCCGCGTGCTGAGCCGCTCCGGGGACGGGGCAACGCCGAGGCGGCGGGCGAGATCGACCAGCGGCACGAGGCTGCCGCGGTAGGTGAACACGCCCGGCAGGTAGTCGGGGGCCAGCGGCAACGGCCGGGCCGGCACGCGGGGCAGCACCTCCACGACCCGGCGCGACTCGATCGCGTAGGGCTCGCCGGCGACGCTGAAGGTGAGCAGCTGCATGGGCTCGAGCCGGGCGCCATCCCCGCGGGCGGCCGCGGCGTCAGATGGTGAACCGCGACACCTCCTCCTTGAGGTCGCCGACGGCCTCCCGCAGGTGCACGGTGGCGGAGTTGAAGTCCTTGAGCGCGCCGGCGGTGCGGTTGGCGCCCTCGGCCAGCCGCACCATCGCCTCGCGGATCTGCTCGGCCCCCTGTGACTGGGCCCGCATCCCCTCGGTGACCTGGCCGAACCGGCCCGAGATGCCCTGCACGGCCTCGATGATCTCGCCGAGCTTGCCCGAGACCTCGCCGATCTCGCGGACGCCCGCCCGCACCTGCTCGGAGAACTTGTCCATCTCCATCACGCCGGCGGAGACGGCGTACTGCATCTCCTTGACCATCCGCTCGATGTCGAGCGAGGCGACGGCGGTCTGGTCGGCCAGCCGGCGGATCTCGCGGGCCACGACCAGGAAGCCCAGCCCATACTCGCCCGCCTTCTCCGCCTCGATGGCGGCGTTGATCGAGAGCAGGTTGGTCTGGTCGGCCACCTTGGTGATCGTGGTCACGGCCAGGTTGATGTTGGCGGCCCGCTCGCTGATCGTGGCCAGCCGCGAGCCGAAGGAGGAGGTGCTCTCGGCGAGCGTCCGCATGGTCGTGTCCATGCCGGCCAGGTCGGCCCGCCCGGCGGCGGCCATCGCGCCGGTGCGGCCGGCCATCTCGTTGACCTCGGTCATCGTCCGCACCAGTTCCTGGCTCGTCACCGAGATCTGCTTGACGGCCGCCACCGCCTGGCTCGTGGAGGCGCCGTAGTCGTTGATCACCTGCTGCTGCTCGCTGGCCGTCGCCTGGATCGCCGTGGCGGTGCTCATCAGGGCCACCGACGAGTGCTGGATCCGGCCGATCAGGCCCCGCAGGTCGCCGGTCATCTTCTCGATCGACTCCAGGAGCGCGCCGGTCTCGTCGTCGGTGGTGACGTCGACGTTGGCCCGCAGGTCGCCGCCGGCCACCTGCCCGGCCACGGCCATCGCGGTGCGGATCGGCCCGGAGATCGTCCGGGCGACGACGAGCGCCGCGAGCGTCACGCCAAGAATCGTGGCCAGCGAGAGGCCGATGATCGCCAACCGCTGGAACCGGACCAGCCGATAGGCCTCGGCGGCATCCTGCTTGACGAGCAGGCCCCAGCGGAAGCTCGGCAGGTAGCACCAGGCCCCCACCGCCTCGACGCCGCGGTAGTCGACCATCGGGCCGTAGCCCCGCGTGCCCCCGGCAGCCTGCTGGATGGCCGTGCCTTGCTCGCTGCCCAGCGGGATCCGCAGCCGGAAGGCGGCGTCTTCCGCGTGCCGCAGCGGCGTGGTGACGATGATCCCGTCGCCGTCCCGCTCGGCGGCGACGATCTCCAGGTTTCGCCGAGGCCGCTGAAGTCGGAGAGCGTCTGCCAGATCCGCTGGGGCCCGAGGCCGAGCGCCAGGACGCCGACGAGCCGGCCGTCGTCGAGGGCCGGGCAGGTGACGAA
This sequence comes from Planctomycetota bacterium, assembly GCA_046090525.1. GTDB lineage: Bacteria > Planctomycetota > Planctomycetia > Pirellulales > UBA1268 > QWPN01. The sequence continues at coordinate 3,637 of JBJTAA010000360.1, read as the reverse complement.
GGCCAGCGGCAGGGCGGTCGAGCCGTAGCGTTCGAAGCCGCCGAGGTCCGACTGGAGCAGCGTCTTGGCCCGATCGAAGCCGACCGCCAGTTCCGAGTCGGCCAGCGGGCCCGTCACGAGCGAAGCGCCCACGGGGATCGACGGATCGAGCGAGAACAGCACCCGGCCCACCGGGTCGATCAGGAGCAGCTGCTCGTAGTGAAAGGCCTTGGCGGCGTAGGCGAGGTAGTCGGCCTGATCGGTCGTGGCGCCGCCGCCGCCGGCCGGCACCGCGGCGAGTTCACGGATCGCCCGCAGGATCGACGGCCCGCGGGCCAGGGCGGTGCCGTCCCGCACCCGCTCCGCGGCGTAGGCCTCCAGTTCTCCCGCCTTGCCGGCCGCGGTTTGGACGAGCGTGTCGCGAACCGCCCGCTCGAGCGCGGAGGTCGCGATCCGGGCGGTGATCGCCGTCAACAGCGCGCAGGGGATGAGCGCGATCACGAGGAACCAGAACAGCAGCCGGCCGGCGATCGAGCGGCGGATGCCGGCCGCGTACGGGGCGTCGCTCATGGCGCACCTCCCGGCCGGGCCGCGGCGCCCGGGTTCTCCCATGCGCCCCCCCAGCCCCGCGCGAGGTCGGCGACGAACCGCTCCCAGTCGGAGCGCGAGCGGGAGATCGGAAAGGGCATCGGGCGCACGGGCGTGCGGCTGCTCCAGACCACGTCCACCTGGCCGTCCGGCCGGATGCGGCCGATGAACACGGGCCGCCAGGTGTGCTGCGTCTCAGGATCGACGGCGATGATCCCCTCCGGGGCGTCGAGGCTCTGGTGCCGCAGGGCGGCCCGCACCTGCGCCACGTCGGTGGTCTCCGCCTCGCGGACGGCCTGGGCCCAGAGGTGCACGCCGTTGTAGCCGGCCACGAGCGGGTCGCTGGTCGTGCGCCGGGCGCCATACCGCTCGCGGAAGGCCCGCACGAAGCGGCTGTTTTCGGGGCGATCGAGGCTCTGGAAGTAGTTCCAGGCCGCGTAGTGACCCGCCAGGTCGGCCGCGCCGCCGTCCCGGAGTTCCTGCTCGCCGAGCGCGAAGGTGACCAGCGGCGTGGTGGACGGTTCGAGGCCAGCGGCCCGGATGGCCCGCGCGAACGGGAGGGCGTTGGCCCCCGTGATGCTGCTGAGAATGACATCGGGCCTGGCGGCCACGATCTGCCGGGCCACGTCGTCGCAGTTGGTCGCCGTGAAGGGAATGTAGACCTCGCCCGCCAGTTGGGCGCCCAGGCTGGTGAGCTGGTCCTTCACGATCTCGTTCACGCAATGCGGCCAGATGTAGTCGGTGCCCACGAGAAAGAACCGCCGTGCGCCGAGCGTCTCGTGGCACCACTGCACCGCCGGGATGATCTGCTGGTTCGGGGAGGCGCCCGTGTAGACGACGTGGGGCGACTGCTCGAGGCCCTCGTAGGCCATCGGGTAGACGAGCAGGTGGTCGTTGTCCTCGAGCACGGGCAACACGGCCTTCCGGCTGGCGCTCGTCAAGCAGCCGAAGATGGCGACGACCCGCTCCTCGCGGATCAGCCGCTCGGCCTGGCGGGCGAACGTCGGCCAGTCGGACGCCCCGTCGGCGATCACGAAGCGGACCGGTCGGCCGAGGAGGCCTCCCGCGCGGTCGATCTCCTCGAGTGCGAGCACCTCGGCGTCGATCATCGCCTGCTCGCTGGCCGCCATCGGGCCGGTCTGCGAATGGAGGATGCCGACCACGATCGGCCGCCGGTCGATGAGCAGCCGATCGAGGAGCAGCCATCCGGCCCAGGCGGCGAGCGCCAGCGCCGCGAGGGACAACCAGCCGCGCCACTGGCGCGGGAAGACCTGGCCGGCCGCGACCGCGACGGGATGCCGGGGGCTGGGGGACGGGTGCATGGGCGGCGGCGAGAGCGGGCTGCTGGGCAGGGAACGGGCCTCCGTCAATCTTTGTCCATCTTTCCAGCCCGGGCGACCGAGCGGCAGGAAAACCCTCATTTCCCGGACTTTCGAGGTCCGGAAGTGCGGATTTCACCGGCTGTGATCGCCTGGGCCGCGGGCCCGGACGGGCACCCCCGGCGTCTCTGCATACGCGGTGGAACCGGCGAGAGATCGCTGGCGGGGGCCGGATGGTGGCAATCGGCGGCGTGCCCCGGTACATTCTTTGGGAGGTGGGGTTCGGCCGGCGGGTCGGATCTTACGTGGAATCCGCCAGATCGTCCGACGCCGGATCGAGTACCTTGAGGAACGCCGCGGCCGACGCGGTGTTCAGGAGCGCCGCCCGATGGATCAGACCGCCGAGCATGTGCTCAGCCAGAGCGGCATCAATCCGGCGATCGAGCGGATCGTCGGCGTCTCGCCGTGGTCGGAGCAGGTTCGGCGGTCGATCGAGTTGGTGGCCGCCCATCAGTCGAGCGTGCTCATCATGGGCCCGAGCGGCACGGGCAAGGAGTTGATCGCCCGCGCGGTTCACGCCTGCAGCGCCCGCGCGAAGAAGCCGTTCATCCCCGTCGACTGCGCCGTCACCACGGGCACGCTGTTCGCCAGCCATATGTTCGGCCACGTGAAGGGATCCTTCACGGGCGCCACCTCATCCACGCTCGGCTGCTTCCGCGCGGCCGACGGCGGCACGATCTTCCTCGACGAAATCGGCGAGATGGAGCTCGAGCTGCAGGCCAAACTCCTGCGGGTGCTCCAGCAGCGGGTCGTCGTGCCCGTGGGGAGCCACGAGGAACTGCCCGTCAACGTCCGGGTGCTCGCGGCGACCAATCGTGATCTCGCCGTGGAGGTCAACGAGGGCCGCTTCCGCGAAGACCTCTTCTACCGGCTCAACGTCGTGGCGATCCGCACGCTGCCGTTGCGGGAACGACCCGAGGACGTGCCGATCCTCGCCTACCGCTACCTCTCGCAGCTGGCCGCGCGGCATGGCATGCCGATGTGCACGCTCACCGAGGAGGCGATCGACGTCCTGCGGCAGTATTCATGGCCGGGCAACGTCCGCGAGCTCGAGAACGTGCTCGAGCGGGCGGTGATGTTCTCCTCGGGCGACCGGATCGAGCCCGACGCGCTCAGCGGGCTGATGTCGCCCGACGACGATGCCCAGCCCCGCGGGCCGATGGGCCAGATGGCGGCGGCGGCCAGTCGCGGGATCGTGTCGACGACGCCGCTGCCCGGCGTGTTCCGCGTGGAGCCGAAGTTCGACCCGGACGAGCCGCCGGCCGAGGGTGAGGTTGCCACCATCCCGACCGAGAACTGGCCGACGCTCGCGGACGTCGAGCGGGTGCATCTCGAGAAGACCTTGGCCGCGGCCCTGCACAACAAGTCGCTGGCCGCCAAACTGCTCGGCATCGACCGTTCGGTGCTGCGGCGCAAGCTGCAGCGGTACGGGATGCTCGACGAGGGCGACGACTGATTCGCCTTGGGAGGGCCGCTCTCAGCCGGCCTTCGCCCGCACCGTCGCGGCCTCGTCGTCCGCGATCCGCAGTTTCAGCGTGGGCGCCGCCGCTGCCGGGGGCGTCCGCCGCTCCTGGGCGAAGCCGCGCGAGCCGCCCTCGAGGAAGGCCCGCAGGTGGCCGACCGACTCGCCGGTGAACTCGAGCCGCAGCGCCTCGAGCACCTCGCGCCAGGGAAGGCCGCGGCGATAGATG
>JBJTAA010000359.1:0-17289 GCA_046090525.1 Planctomycetota bacterium | reverse complement strand
CGGCGGTGCGGCCGTCCGCGCCGGCTTCGGGACGGGGCGCGGCCCCGCTGCGTCATTAGTCTGGACAAATCCGCTCGTTAGCCTAGACTAACGCTTCGGTCGTCCCGCCCCCCCGGAGTCCGCTCGTGAACACCGACCTGCCGTCCGATCCGCGCGACCACTGGGACAATCCGCTCGCTTCCCGCTATGCGTCGGCCGAAATGACGCGGCTCTGGAGCGAAAACCACCGCTACACGCTCTGGCGAAAGGCGTGGCTGGCGCTCGCGGAGGCCGAGGCCGAGCTCGGTCTGCCGATCTCGTCGGGACAGCTCGCCGAGATGCGGGCGAACCTCGCGCCGGTCGACTTCGCCAAGGCGGCCGACTACGAGCGGCGGATGCGGCACGACGTGTTCGCCCACCTGCACGCCTTCGCCGACGATTGCCCGGCCGCCCGGCCGATCATCCACCTCGGGGCGACGAGCGCCTTCGTCACCGACAACACCGACCTCGTGCTGATGCGCGAGTCGCTCGACCTGGTGGCGGCCCGCCTCGCCACGGTGATCGAGCAGCTGGCCGCCCGCGCCCTGGAAACCAAGGACATCGTCTGCCTGGGCCGCACCCACCTCCAGCCGGCCCAGCCCACCACGATCGGCAAGCGGATCTGCCTCTGGATCCACGACCTGTTGCTCGACCTCGAGGAGGTCACGCACCGCCGCAAGCTCCTGCGGGCCCGGGGCGTGAAGGGGACCACGGGCACCCAGGCCAGCTTCCTGGAGTTGTTCGCCGGCGACCACGCGAAGGTCCGCAGGCTCGACGAGCTCGTGGCGGACAAGCTCGGCTTCCATTCCTCCTACGAGGTGACGGGCCAGACCTACAGCCGCAAGATCGACTCGCAGGTCGTGGCGGCGCTGGCGGGAGTGTCCGAATCGTGCCACAAGGCCGGCAACGACCTGCGGCTGGCCGCGGCCTGGGGGGAGATGGAGGAGCCCTTCGAAAAGGAGCAGGTCGGATCGTCGGCCATGCCCTACAAGCGAAACCCGATGCGGGCCGAACGGATGTGCGGCCTGGGCCGCTTCGTGATGGGGATGGCGGTGACGGCGGGCCAGACGGCGGCGACGCAGTGGCTCGAGCGGACGCTCGACGACTCGGCGCCCCGGCGGCTGGTCCTGCCGCAGGCGTTCCTCGCCACCGACGCGCAGCTCGTCCTCTACGCCAACATCGCGGCCGGACTCGTGGTCTTGCCGGGCGGCATCCGCCGGAATCTCGAGGCCCATCTCCCCTTCCTGGCAGCCGAGAAGATCCTGATGGCCGGCACCAAGGCGGGCGGAGACCGCCAGGCCCTGCACGAGGCCCTGCGCACCCACAGCCACGCCGCCACCGCCCGCATTCGCGAGGGAGAGGCCAACGATCTGGCCGACCGGCTGGCGGCCGACCCGCTCTTTGCCCGCGTGGACCTGGCCGCCGCGCTCGAGCCCGACGATCTCGCCGGTCGGGCCGCCGCGCAGGTGGAGGAGTTCGTGACGGGGGCGGTGCGAACGGCCCTGGCCGAGTGCCCCGGCCGGGCGCCCGAGGCAAGCCTGCGGGTGTGAACTGCCCACGGGTGGCCCGCGTCGGCGCTGCCCGTGCTGCCAAACCTGTTCCATGCAAGCCCCCTTGCGCGAGCAAGGGGGATGACGCCTGCCATCGCAGACAGGCCCAAGTTGCCCAACGCCAAACAGAATGGTTTGCGTCATCCCCCCGGCTCGCGCCGGGGGGCTTCTATGCAGCACGTGTGCCTCACACCATTAGAGCTGATTCACGATGGCTATAGCGGCGATGACGCCGGAAGCTGAGAGACCTAGGTGAGGGGGTCGGCGAACGCTCGAGGAGCCTTGGGCGTATCCTCGCCCCGGCGACAATCCGAAGGACCGCGAAGCGGCGACTTTTGCCGCCCCCGAACCGGTGCTACACCAAACTCGGATGCGCTCTAGCAGGCGGGCACCGATCCGCCGCAGGCGGATCGATCGTGAAGCGAACGTCCGGCGAGATGGCACGGGCAACCCGGCCCGCCAGAACGCATGCGGCTCGTGGACAATCCGTCCGAGACCCCGAGCGCGGCGTGCAGCCTAGACGCGGTCTTGGAGCCGCGACTTGCTGCGGGTCGTCCGACAGTCGAGGCACAGGCCCGTCACGATCAGCCGGTGCGACTGGGGGCGGAACTGGTGCTGGGCGGCGACGGCGTTGCGGATCCGCGCCACCTCGTCGCTCGAGAACTCGATCAGCTTCCGGCAGCCCGTGCAGTAGAGGTGGTCGTGCTGCGGGTAGCCGTAGTCGTGCTCGTAGACGGCCCGGCCGTCGAGCACCATCTTCTTGAGCAGGCCCGCCTCGACCATCTCGGCGAGCGTGCGGTAAATCGTCGGCCGGCTGGCCCGCGCCCCGGCGGGGGTGCGGCGGAGGTCGGCCAGCAGCTGCTCGGCGTCGAAGTGCTCGTGGCGGCCGGCGACGTGATCCACGATCACCCGCCGCTGCCGCGTGACCCGCTTGCCGCGGGCCTGCAGGAACTCCGCGAACCGCTCCTGCGGGGAGAGCGCCGTTTCGACGCTGCCCAGCGAAAACTCGGTTGCCGTGGCCATCAGGGTCGAATCCTCCACGCCCTGATTATAGCCCGCCCGGGGCGGGAGGCGGCCGTGGCCGTCCCCCCGCCGTCATCTCACCCTACGCCAGCCGCTCGAGCAGCCGGTCGAGGGCGATGTCGAGCTTCTCGGGCGTCTCGTAGCTGCCGTTGGCGATGGCAGCCTTGATGGCGGCCACCTTGTCCATCCGGATGTCGGAGGCACCTTCCGCCGCCCGGACCGCCTCGGTCGAGAGCGTCACGGCGTCGTGCACCCCGCCCACGCCCTGCCGGGCCGTGACCTCGGTGGCCTGCTCGGTCGCCTTCATGGCCTCGACGCCCTTGACGGCGGCAAGCCCCTGCGAACCCTGCGTCGAAAACACGCCGAAGATGTTCATGATCGCTCTCCTTCCCCTGTCGTGAATCCGTTCACCCCCGGAACGATCCGCTGTACGCGGCTGACCGTCCGCTGGTTCGTCTGGATTCCTGTTCGGTTCGAAACTCCACGTTGACGTTCACGCTGCGTCGAGTGCGGCCGTCCGCGGCACCTCGCCGTCATCCATCTCGCCGTCATCCACCTCGCCGTCATCATTGTTGCCGCGCTTCCGCGTCCCGGCGAAGCCGGCTTTCCCGACTTTCGCGTCCCGGGTCGCGGCGGTGGGCTCCGAGTTCATCACCCGGGGCCACCGCGGCAACTTTTCTTCATCGACCGATCCGACTCCGAACTTCAACGATTTTTTTGGCTGCCGGTTTTCCGCATCCTGCCGGGTCCGCCCTTGCCCTGTTTGCCCAGCTTCCGCTGGGCGCTACATGGCGAACTCCGGCTTCCGGCGGCCGAGCTGGTTCTGCAGCCGCTCCACGATCGCCGAATGCATCTGGCTGACCCGGCTCTCGGAGAGGTCGAGGGTGGCCCCGATCTCCTTCATCGTCAACTCCTCGTAGTAGTAGAGGATGATGATCAGCCGCTCGTTGCGGTTGAGCCCCTTGGTCACCAGCCGCATCAGGTCATGCTTCTGGATGCGGCGGGTGGGATCGTCTCCCTTCTTGTCCTCGAGGATGTCGATCTCGTGGACGTCCTTGGAGCTGTCGGTCTCACACCACTTCTTGTTGAGGCTCACGAGGCTCACGGCATTGGCCTCGACGAGCAGTTTTTCGAAGTCCGCCAGCGACAGGCCCATGTGCTCGGCCACCTCGGCGTCGGCCGGGGCCCGGCCCAGCTTGGCCTCGAGCGTCTTGACGGCCTCGTTGAGCTTGCTGGCCTTGCTGCGGACCAGCCGCGGCACCCAGTCCATCGTCCGCAGCTCGTCGAGCATGGCCCCGCGGATGCGGGGCACGCAGTAGGTCTCGAACTTGACGCCCCGCGTCATGTCGAAGGCGTCGATGGCGTCCATCAGGCCGAACGTGCCGGCCGAAACGAGGTCGTCGAGCTCGACCCCGTCGGGCAGCCGCGACCAGATCCGCTCGCCGTTGTACTTCACCAGGGGCAGGTAGATCTCGATCAGCTGGTTGCGGAGATCCTCGCGGGACTGGTCCTGCTTGAACTCCTGCCAGATGGCCTGGATCTCCTCGGCCGACCGCTGCGTGCGTACTGCCACGTCATCCTCCTTGATGGGCGCCTTTAAAAGGGCGCGCTCGCTGGGCGCTTAATTTTTCGGCCGGACCGCCGGACATCGGCGAACGACCCGCTCCCTCTCGAACTTTTTGCGGAGCGACCGACCACTCCGCCTCGTTTCTCCAAGTTGCCATCGGTCCATCGCCGTCGGACCCCGGGCATGGCTCACGCCGCCCGCGCGGTGTTCCCCGAATCCAGCGTCGCGAACACCTCCAACCGCGGCTCGTCGGCCACCTCCTCCTCGGCGAGCACCCACAGGTCGGGCAGCTGCCGGGCGAGCGCTTCGCGCACGCTGCGTCGCATGCCCGCCGGCGCGAGCAGCACCGGCCGGCCGCCGCGATCGACGGCCGCGCGGGTGGCCCGGCGGATCTCCGCCACGAGTCGCGCGGGCGGCTTCGCCGGCCCCGTGGCCGACGGCCGCAGGGCGTCGAGGCCGCCGCCGGCGAGCCGGACCGCGGTGAGCCTGCCCTCTGGATCCCGCGCCCGGCGGCAGATGGCTCCTGCCAGCCGGCGTCGCACGATCTCGGCGAGCTGCCACGGTTCGGCCGCTTCGGCGGCGTGGTCGGCCATGATTTCGAGAAGTTCGGCGAGCGGCCGGATCGGCAGCCCCTCGCGGAGCAGGCACTGCAGCGTCCGCTGGATGCGGGCGATCGACAGGCTGCCGGTCACGCTCTGCTCGACGACGGCCGGCTGGGCCGCCCGCAGCGACTCCACCAGCCGGCTGACGGCGTCGCGGGAGAGCAGCCGGTCGGCATGCCGGCGGACCGCCGCCTCGAGCCCGCGGGCGATCACGCCAGCGGCATCGAGCACGGTCGCCCCCCGCTGCCGGGCCGACTCGGCCCGGGCCTCGCCCAACCAGGCCGCCGCGCGGCCGGTCAGCGGGTCGCGGGCCGCGTCGCCGTCGGCGGCCCGTTCGCCTGCCGGTGGCAGCACGAGCAGTCGGGCGGCGGGAAGTTCGTCCTCGACGACGACGTCTCCGGCGATGGTGATCCGGTAGCCGCGGCCGGCGAGCCGCAGATCGTCGCGGAGGGAGACCGCCGGCAGGACGAGCCCGAGGTCGGAAGCGAGTGTCGCACGCAGCCTCTCGACGCCCGCGGCCAGCGGCGGCGCCTCACCGGCCACCAGGCCCACGAGGCCCGCGCCGAGTTCCACCACGATCCGGTCGTCGGCCAGCACATCGGCGGCGATGTCGTCGGCCTTGGACCGGGCGGCCACGTGCGGCGGACGGGCGGCGGCGGCCGAGACGGCCGGCTCCTCCCCGACCGGTTCGGCCCCACCCCGCCGCGCGGTGAGCACGGCTGCCACGGCGACGGCCAGGGCCATGCCGGCCAAGGGCAGGAAGGGCAGGCCCGAGAGCGAAAGCAGGCCGAGGAACACCGCGGTGATCGCCAGCACGTGCGGGCGGGAGCCGAGCTGCCGCCCTAGTTCGCCGCCGAGATCCATGCTCTGACTCGACCGCGAAATCAGGAGCCCCGTGGCCACCGACACGAACAAGGCCGGGACGGCGCTCGCCAGGCCGTCGCCGATCGTCAGGAGCGAGTAGATCCCGAGCGCCTTCTCGGCCGGCATGCCGTGCTCCAGCACGCCGATCGCCAGGCCTCCGACCAGGTTCACGAGCGTGATCACGACGCTGGCCACCGCCTCGCCACGAACGAACCGGCTGGCGCCGTCCATCGACGCGAAGAAGTCGGCGTGCCGCTGCAGGTCGCGGCGGGCAGCCCGCCCCTGCTCGCGGGAAAGCGCACCCGCCTGCACGTCGGCGTCGATCGCCATCTGCCGGCCCGGCAGGCTGTCGAGGGTGAAGCGGGCCGCGACCTCGCTCGTCCGCGTGGCGCCGGCGGTGATCACCACGAACTGCACCACCGCGATGATCGCGAACACCACGCCGCCCACCACCAGGTTGTTGGCCGCGACGAAGGAGGCGAACGCCTCCACCACCTCGCCGGCGGCGGCCGGGCCGTCGACGGCGGCCCGTGACAGGATCAGCCGCGTGGTCGAGATGTTGAGCACCAGCCGCACGAGCGTGGCCCCGAGCAGGAACGTGGGGAACACGCTCATCTCCAGGGGCGTGCGGGCGGCCAGCGCGCCCAAGAGGGCCAGCACCGACACGGTCAGGTTCACGGCCAGCAGCAGGTCGACCACCGGCGCCGGCACCGGCGCGAGCACCACCAACACGGCCAGCAGGATCACCGCCGGCAGCGCGTAGTCGGCGACGTGGGCGACGAGCGGCCGCCGGAGGGCGGCGGCCGAGCCGAGTGACTGAGCCATGCGTGCATGCGGCCCGGGAGGGCCGAATCGGGACGAAACGATCGAGTCGCCGGAATCGACTCCCGGCGAGGGCGGGGACACTAGCGGGCCGCCGGCGGACGGTCCAGACCGCTCGCCGCGGTTCGAACCGGCTAGAATCCGGGGAAAAATCGCCCTTCCCCGTCCCGGAACCCACCCATGCGCTTCGACCGCCTCGGCCTGAGATTCGATCACCCCGACAACTGGGCCGTGGACACGGACGACGCCGAGGGACGGTTCGCCACGGCCACGGTCTACGCGCCGGGCGGGGCATTCTGGTCGGTGAGCGGCCACGCGGCCGGCGGCGATCCCCGCGAGCTCGCCGCGGCGGTCGTGTCACAGATGAAGCAGGAGTATCAGGAACTCGATTCGGAGCCGGCCGAGGACGACCTCGCAGGGCGCCGGCTGTCGGGCTTCGACCTCAACTTCTACTGCCTCGATCTCACGAACACGGCGCAGGTGCGGACCATCTCCACGCCCGAGGCGATCTACCTGATCCTCTGTCAGGCGGAGGATCGGGAGTGGGATGAGGTTTCGCCGGTGTTCGCCGCGATCACGACGAGTTTCGTGAAGGCGCTCGGAGACGCCTGAGCTCGTCGCCGGAGTGGCCGTGCGGTCTGCCGGAGTGGCCGCGGGTTTGTAACCCGCGGAATGCGTGCACCACCCCATCCCACGAGCGGAATCCGCTCGGGTTCGACGCGTTCTCGGCGGGATGAAATCCCGCCGCCACTTTTTGCCGGCGGCCGGCCGGAACCCCGGCGGCTCGCGGAAAGACGGCGGCCCTCTTCCCGCGTGGCGGTGAGGGCTTCGTGTCGCCACACCCGAGCGACGTGCCTAAGGTCCGCGAGCCGACCGGGCCGGTGCCGCGGGTTCCACCTCCGCGGCGCTACGATCTGTTGCACGCCGCGTGCCGAATGGCTCCGGCCGTCGAGGCCGACAAGTTGCAGCGATTGGGTGAACCTTTCGGCCGCGTCGTCGCCGCAGGGCACCCAGTTTGACAGCCGACGGCCTGCCATCGTGGCGGCACCCGACCGGTGCGTTGCAAGCTTTACAGGCCAGGACCGCCAGCGTGGCCGGAGGCCAGCGAGCGATACACCTCCTCGTGGCCGGCGGCCATCGCATCGGCGGAGTGCCGCGACCGGCCAAGCCCATGACCGTGGCGTCCACAGGCGGTCGCCCGTGCCTCGTCATCGGCGAGCGTGGCGATCGACCGAGCGAGGTCCTCCGGATCGCCCGGCGCGTGCAGCAGGCCCGCCCGCTCGCCGTCGAGGAGTTCCGGAAACGTGCCGTGGTTGGAAGCCACCACCGGAACGCCCGCCGCCATCGCCTCGATGACCGGCATGCCCTTGGCCTCGGGATGCGTCGTGGGCATGGCGAAGATGTCGATTGCACCGAGCAGCGCCAGCTTGCCGGCGCGATCCACCTGGCCGCGCCAGTGGAAGCGATCCGCCACGCCGAGTTCCTTCGCGAGCGCCAGGCAGCCCGCCAGGTAGGCGCGTTCCGCGGCGATCGTCGCGCCGGCGGCGACCACCTCGATCTCACGCTGCCGCGCGAGCAGGGCCAGCGCCCGCACCAGTTGATCGAGCCCCTTCTCGGGGCAGGCCCGCGCCAGGGAGCCGACCACCAGCCGTCCGCCGCGGGCCCGACGCCGGGCCGGGAGGTCGGGCGGGGCCGGCGGATAGCCGGCGAGATCGACGCCGTGGGGCACCACCCTCACTCGCTCCGGCGGCAGCTGCATGCGATCCGCCATGAAGGCGGCAAAGAAGCGGTTCAGGCCGATGAACGCATCGACAGCCGCGGCCCGTTCGCGGAGCAGTTCCCAGATCCGGCCCCGGTGGGGCTCGGGCGTCTGATCGATGAAGACGTCCTCTCCGGACAGGCTGGCCACGATCCGCGCCTCGGTCGCCCGGCGGATCGCCGGCGCCAGGCCGAGTAGGAGCACGTTCGAGAGGTGCACGACGTCCGGCTGGACCTCGGCGGCGAGCCAGCGGGCGAGTTTTCGCACCTCCTTGCGCTGGTGCCCCTCCTCGCCCATGAGCGCCGACACCGTGAGCGGCCCGAGGTCGGCCGGGCGGGCGGATCCCGTGCTCCTCGAGAGCCACTCGAGCAGCCGCCGCGAGTCGAGCGGCCGGTCGAGGAAGCCTGGCGTATGCCGCAACAGCGGCACGTGCTCCTGCAGCCAGACATTCACGCCCCCCATCACCACGCGGTCGATGGCGACGTTCTCCTCGTCGCTGGTGGTGGGCACGTAGGCCGGCACGAGGATCGCGTCGCGGCCCCGGGCTCGGAGCGCCCGCACGAGGGTGTTGTCGTGCAGGCATGAGCCGCAGATCCGGCCTCCAGCCCCGGCGGTGATGTGGACGATCTTCACGCGCCGCCGCCTGCGGTTCCGCGGGCCTCCAGCGAAAGCACCACGAGCGCCAGATCGGCCGGCGTGATCCCGCTCACGCGGCCGGCCTGGCCGAGCGTCCGCGGGCGGATGCGGGCGAGCTGCTCGCGGGCCTCGGCCCGCAGATGGCGGACGGCCGCGTAATCAAAGCCCTCGGGAATCAATCGTTCGGCCATCCGCCGCTGCCGCTCCAGCCGCTCGCGATCGAGGGCCAGATAGCCGGCGTAGCGAATGTCGGTCTCGACCTGCGCGGCCGCCTCCCGTGAGATGGTGACGAGCGCGGGGGCCGCGGCGACGGCGTCGGCCCAGGTGAACTCCGGTCGCTTGAGCAGGTCGGCCAGCGCGATGCCGCCCACGCGGGTCGCGGCGAGCGTCGCCCGGGCCGCCTCCATCTCGGCGAGCTTGGCGTCGAGCCGGGCGGCACGGTGCGGCTCCGCCAGTCCGAGGCGGGCGGCCACCGGGGTCAGGCGGCGATCGGCATTGTCGTGCCGCAGGGCGAGCCGGTGCTCGGCCCGGCTGGTGAACATGCGATAGGGCTCGTCCACGCCCCGGGTGACGAGGTCGTCCACGAGCACGCCGATGTAGGCCTCGTCGCGGTCGAGGACGAATCCGTCGCGACCGGACGCAGCGAGCGCGGCATTCGCCCCCGCCACGAGCCCCTGGGCCGCCGCCTCCTCGTAGCCGGTCGTGCCATTGATCTGACCGGCACAGAACAGACCCGCGACCCGCTTGCTCTGGAGCGTGGCCTGCAGCTGGTCGGGGGGGCAGTAGTCGTATTCGACGGCGTAGCCGTACCGCATGATGCGGGCGTTCTCGAGGCCGGGCACGAGGCGGATCATCGCGTCCTGCACGTCGCGGGGGAGGCTCGTCGAGATCCCGTTGACGTAGATCTCGCGCGTGCTCCGCCCCTCCGGCTCGAGGAACAACTGATGGGCGTCGCGCTCGGCGAAACGGACGACCTTGTCCTCGATGCTGGGGCAGTAGCGCGGGCCGCGGGAGCCGATCTGGCCGGTGAACATCGGAGCCCGGTGGAGGTTGGCCCGGATCAGGTCGTGGATGGCCGGATTCGTGCGGGTGATCCAGCAGGGGAGCTGCTCCTGCAGGATCTCGTCGGTGAGGAACGAGAAGGGTTGAGGCTGCGGATCGCCCGGCTGCTCCTCGAGGCGGGCATAGTCGATCGTATTGCCGGCCAGCCGGCAGGGCGTGCCCGTCTTGAACCGCTCGATCCGGATGCCGCAGGCGACCAGCGACCGGCTCACGCCGGACGTGGTGTCCTCCCCCGCCCGGCCACCGGCGGTCCGGGCCTCGCCGGTGTGCATCACGGCCTGGAGGAAGGTGCCCGTGGTGAGCACGACGGCGGCCGCGCGGTATTCCGCGTCGCCGCGCACCCGCACGCCCGTGATCCGCCAGGCCGGGGTGCCGGCCTGGGCATCAGGTCTCGGCTCGACGAGCAGCTCCTCCGCCGTCTCCTGCCGGAGGTCGAGGTTCGGCGTCTCCTCGACGAGCCGCTTGACCTCCATCTGGTAGAGCTTCTTGTCGGCCTGGGCCCGTGGCCCGTGCATGGCCGGCCCCTTGGAGCGGTTGAGCACGCGAAACTGGATGCCCGTCGCGTCGATAGCCCGTCCCATGATGCCGCCGAGGGCATCGACCTCGCGGACGAGCTGGGCCTTGCCCACGCCGCCGATCGCGGGGTTGCAGCTCATCTGACCGACGGTGTCGCAGTTGGTGGTCAGGAGCGCGGTGCGGGCCCAGAGCCGCGCCGCTGCGCAGGCCGCCTCCACGCCGGCATGGCCGGCCCCGATCACGATCACGTCGTAGTCGTAGCGGCTCGTCATCGGATAACGCGGGGCTGGGAAGGCTAGGCGGAAGGGGCGGGCCACAGGCCCGGCCGGACCTGTCCAACCTACCCAGCCGGCGGAAAGCGAACAGGCGGGGGAAGGTTCAATCGCCCCGCGGGAGCGGCCGAAAAACCCACGGCAGGAATACCCCCACGTAGGGTGGGTTTGATTCCTGGGGGTGGGGGTTTTGGCTCCGGCCGTCCCGGCGCGGATCACCGTCCTTCTGGCTGACCTTCTATTTCAGGAGATGCTTTCATGATAGCGACGGCGTTCGGGTTGCTGGCGGCGACCCTCTGGTGGCGGGCGAAACGCGGCCGGGGCACCGGCCACGTGATCGCGGTGGTGCTGGCGGCGTGGTGCGGCGGGGCCGGGCGGGCGCAGGAGGTGCCCCTGCCCGAGGTGACCGAGCCGGCGATGGAGATCCCCTCGGCGACGGCCGGGGCGTTCCGGGGCGTCGGACCGGCGGAGCCGCTCTGGACCTCGTACGCCCTGGCCGATGCCCTCTTCTGGCAGCGCGACAACCAGGCCGCCAACCGGCCGCTGGCGATCACGGTCGGCGACGGCGCGACGGTGCTGCGGACGAGCGACCTCCAGTTCCCCGTCGCGGCCGGCGTGCGGACCTTCTACGGGCAGCGGTCACCGGAGGATGGCGGCTGGGAAGTCGGCTACTTCGGCCTCTACGGGCAGACGGCCACCAACATCCAGGGCACGATCCCGCCCAACTACATCCAGTTGCCCGACCCGCTCGGCGGCAACCTGACGGAGGACGGCGAGTTCGTCACGGCCAAGTACAGCTCGGTGCTCAACAGTGCCGAGGTGAATCTCTTCGCCACCGACAGCGACTGGTTCACCAATCCGTCCGGCTGGGACACACTCGACTGGCTGGCCGGCTTCCGCTACGTGGGCGTGGAGGAAGACGCCGTGCTCGCCACCGACTGCTGTCGGATGGGCGACGAGTTCTTCACGATTCCCTACCGGGCCCGCACCCGCAACAACATGTTCGGGGCGCAGCTCGGCGTCCGCGGCCGGCGGGCCTGGGAGCGGTGGGCGGTCGAGGGCTGGGCGAAGGCGGCCCTGATGGGCGTGGCCCAGGAGCAGATCCAGGATCAGCTCGTCGACTACACCGGGTTCGTACAGCGGCCCGCGCTCTCACGCTCGGGCGGCGAGGTCGGCTTCGTCGGCGACCTGACGATGTCGGCGATCTACCGGATCACCGACGTCTGGGGCATCCGTGCCGGGTACAGCCTGCTCTGGCTCGAGGGCCTGGCACTCGCGCCCGATCAGTTCGACTTCTCGACCAATGCGGGGGCGGGCACCCAGCTCGTGAACTCGAGCGGCATCTTCTACCACGGTGCCAACCTCGGTCTGGAAGCCCGCTGGTAGGCGGTCAACCGCCCAGGATCCGCAGCGTGATCGGGGCGATCCGCAGCGGCGGCACAAGGTTGGTGGAACTCGGGAGCGTCGAGGTGGTGGTCGTGCTCCGATCGAACCGCCTCACGCCCCGGGTTCCACCGCTGCCGCCCCGCCCCTGCACGCCGTAGAGGTTGTCGGCCACGCCGTCGCCGCTGATGTCGAGCGCCGCGGCGTTGACCACGGCGTTGGGCCGGCCGAACGACGAGAAGGCCGCCAGCCGGGCGAACTGCGAGAGCGGCGTGCCGCCGTAGACCTCGACGATCGATTGGCCGCCCACGCCCGCCCCGACGACGATGTCTTCGGCAGTATCGGTGTTCCAACGGGCCGTCGACAGGGTCACGCCGCC
This sequence comes from Planctomycetota bacterium, assembly GCA_046090525.1. Lineage (GTDB taxonomy): Bacteria > Planctomycetota > Planctomycetia > Pirellulales > UBA1268 > QWPN01. The sequence goes on along the minus strand of JBJTAA010000359.1, from coordinate 4,836 downwards.
GCGGAAGCCGGGCCGGATCGCCACGAAGCTGCCAACCTGCCGCGGCGTGGTGGAGGCGTCGAACACGCGGACCTGAGCCCGGATGCCCGCGTTGCTGCCCACGGCGATCTCGTCGATGCCGTCGGCGGTCGCGGAGACCATCATGCCGTTGACGAAGGTGCCGTAGTCGCCCGAGGTCACGACGGCCCCGTTGCGGTAGGCACCGGGAATGCCGATGAACGTGCGGATCGGAACGTTGGTCACGGGATCGACGACCAGCGGATTGACGCCGAAGACGTTCACCCGCGAGAGCCCGCTCGACCGGGCGGCGATGATGTCATTGTCACCGTCCCCATCGATGTCGCCGACCGCCACGTTCACCCCGCCCCGGTAGGCAGGGCCGAAGGCGAACGTGCGGTATTGCGTGAGTTCGACACCCTCGGGCGTGAACACCCGAATCTGGCCGATACGGTTCCGGCCCGGGGCGACCACGATCTCATCGATGCCGTCACCTGTCACATCGCCGGTGGCCACCCGCACGCTCCCGCGGAAGCTCGATTCGTAGGCCAAAAACTGTGAGATCGTCGCGCCCGTCTCGGCATCGAGCACCCGGACATAGGGCAGGCCGAAGCACAGGTCGTCGTTGCTGACCACGAGCGCGGCGACGTCCTGGGTCGGCTCGGGCGGCGCCTCATACGAACTCGTCCAACTGGCGGTCGCCGTCTCCTGGCCGAGCGTCGCCACGACCGTGTTGGTGATGTCGAGCTTGAAGTCGGCGTCAGTCAAGGCCGTGATCGTGAAGGTCGCGGTGCCCAGCACGGCCAGGTTCATGAGCTTGTCGATGCCGGCCGTGCTATCGACAACCGAATCAGGGCTGCCGTCGGCGGTACCCGAACCCACGCCCGTGTAGGAGACCGTCCAACTCCAGTTGATCACCCCGGCCGGCAGTGCGTCCTCCACCCGCACTCCCGAAGCGAAGCTCGGGCCGTTGTTCGTGATCACCACGGTGAAGTTCAGGAGCAAGCCCCCCGTGTAGAGCTCGTCGCCCGTCTTGGTCGCGGTCAGGTCAACCACGCCAGCGAGCTCGTCGGTGACGGTCGACGTGTTGTTCGAGAGATCGGGATCGGTCACGCCATCCGGCGGCAGGCCCTTCACCGTGTTCACGAGCAGCCCGGTCGCGCCCGACGGCACCGTCCCGGTGAGCGTGAAGGTCACCGTCTCACCCGTCGCCAGCGAGTCGCCCGGATCCGCCGTCCAGATGTTCAAGACCGAGTCGTACGTCCCCGTGCTCACCGTGAAGAACACACCCTCCAGCGCCGGCGTCGTCGTGTCGGTGCCCGTGAAGCTGTCGATCGTCGTCGGGCCCTGGTTGGTGACCGTGATCTGGTAGGTGACCGTCTCGCCGGCCACGGGCTGACCGCTCGTGCGGATCTTCACCACGGCGAGATCCGCGACCAGCCCGATCACGTCGGTGACCGTGAAGGTGTTGTCGTCGGGCGTGGGATCGATCACACCGGCCGGCGGCTCGGCCTCGGCGGTGTTCACGAGATTGCCCCGCGCTTCGCCGGGCACCGTGCCCGAGAGCGTGATCGTCACCGACTCGCCCGTCGCCAGCATCAGCCCCGTCCATGCTCCGGTCACCGGGTTGTAGGAACCCATGCTCGGCGTCCCGAATGTCGCCCCGATCAGAGCGGGCGCCGTCGTGTCGGTCAGCGTGAAGCCGAGGATCGTGCTCGGCCCCTTGTTCGTGACGGTGATCAGGTACTCCACCGGCGCTCCCGCGACCGGCTCGGCACTCGTCCGGGCCTTGAGCACCGCCAGGTCGGCCTCCCCGGCGATCACGTCGCTGACCGTCGCCGTGTTGTTGAGCAGGTTCGGGTCGGTCACGTCCAGAGGCGGCATCACCTCGGCCGTGTTCTGGAGCAACCCGACGCTGGCGGGCGGCACCGTCCCGCTGAGCGTGATCGTGACCGACTGGCCCGTCGCGAGCATCAGGCCAGTCCACGCACCCGTGCCGGAGTCATACGAGCCGGCGCTCGGCGTGCCGAAGGTCGCCCCGATCAGGCCCGGCGCCGTCGTGTCGGTCAGCGTGAAGCCCATCACGGTGGTGGGTCCGTTGTTCGTGACCTGGATCAGGTAAGTCACGGGCAGCCCGGCGACGGGCGGATCGCTCGTCCGCACCTTGGTGACGGCCAGGTCGCTCACGAGCAGCAGGACGTCGGTCACGATCGACGTGTTGTTGTCGAGGTCGGGATCGGTCACGTCGGCCGGCGGCGCCACCACCGCCGTGTTCGCGAGGTCGCCACGGGCCGCCCCCGGCACCGTGCCCGTGAGCGTGATCGTCACCGTCTGGCCCGTCGCCAGCATCAGCCCGGTCCACGCACCCGTCGCCGCGTTGTAGGAGCCCATGCTCGGCGCGCCGAAGGTGGCCCCGATCAGGGCCGGCGCCGTCGTGTCGGTCAGCGTGAAACTCAGGACCGTGCTCGGGCCGTTGTTCGTGACGCTGATCAGGTAGCTCACGCTCTCGCCCGACACCGGCTCCCCGCTCGTTCGCGTCTTCACCACCGCCAGGTCGGCCTCGGCCAGGAGGATCGTGGTGTCGGTGGCGCTGTTGTTGGCGAGGTTGGGATCGGTGAAGCCCGCCGGCGCCGTCACCGTGGCTGTGTTCGAGAGCGTGCCACGGGCGGTGCCCACGATCATCGCGGTCACCGTGAAGGTGGCCGTTCCACCGGCACTGAGATTCACGGCCTGGTTGACGATCGGGCCCGTGCCCGCGAGCGGGCCGGATCCGCCGACGTAGGTCACGCCCCACGAGACGTCCGTCAACTCCGGCGGGAAGGCGTCGTTGATGAGCGCTCCGGTCACGGCGCTCGGCCCCGGATTGGTCACCACGATCGTGTAGGTGAGCCCCGTGCCGGGCACGTCGGTCATCTGGCCGTCGGTCTTGGTGATCGACAGGTCGCCGGTGGGCTCGAGCAGCGTCGTGTCGGTCGAGGTGTTATTGGCCAGATTGGGGTCGAACACGCCGCTCGGCACACCGACGGTCGCCGTGTTCAGGAGCGTGCCGGTGGCCTCCTCGTCGATGGTCGTCGTCACCGTGAAGGTGGCGCTCGAGCCCGCGGGCATGGCCAGCAGGACGTCGATGTCGCCCGCACCCATCATCGGACCGGTGGCACCGCCGGCGTAGGCGACCGTCCACGTCACGCCCTCGAGCGAGGCTGGGAAATCGTCGGTCACCGGCACGCCCGTCACGCCGCTCGGGCCCAGGTTGGTCACCGTGATCGTGTAGACGAGCGACGTGCCGGGGATGTCCGTCGGCTGCCCGTCGGTCTTCGTGATCGCGAGATCGGCGAACTTGGCGCACGTCACCGTCGCAGTCGCGGGGGCGTCGTCTTTCGTGTTGAGCGTGGTGTCGATCTGCACGCTGCCGACCCGGCCGACGGAACTGTTCACGTAGACGCCCGCCATCGCGGGCATCACCGCCTCGAAAGTGAGCGTGGCCGACCCGGTCGGGGGCACGGGAAAGGGCCCGAGCCAGGTGAGCTTGCTGCCCGAGATGGTGGGGTCGCCGATCGGCAGGCCGCCGAACGTGGCGCTACCCGGCACGTAGACCGTCCCCATCGGTAGGGTGTCGCGGATCGAGTCGAGCGACGCGGGCCTCGTGCTCGAGTTGGTGAAGGTGAGCGTGAACTCGACCGTCTCGCCGGTGTCCGGCACCGTGATCGCAGGAGCGGGCGGATCCATGCTGCCCGCTTCGGCCACCAGTTTTTCCAGCAGGAGCGGGTTGGTGACGGCGGGCACCGGCGGAAAGTCTACGCCGATCGGCTGATCGTGCTTCCACTGCGTGTTGCGGCCCACGAACTGCGTGGGCGAGACGGGCGTCTCGGTGGCGATCACGTCCACGACCCGGAAGGTGTAGACGGCTGTGTAGGGGTTGTCGGAGGCCTGGGCGAAGCCGGTCAGGAACAGCTCGTCGGTCACGGTCCGGGCGTTGGTGCCCGTGATGGTGATCGTCACCGTCTCGAGCTCGAACACGCCCGGCTGCCAGGTGTTGAAGGTGTCGGGGGTGAACAGCACCGAGTCGCCCCCCGCCTGCCCGAGATTACCAGTCACCGTCATGGCGAGCGTGCCGCCCAAGACGGGCGTAAGCGTGTCGTACGCCACGCTGAAGACCTTGTTGGCGCTCGCCTCGATGCTCTCCTCCACGCGGTTGAACGTGACGGTCTCCGTCGCCCCGGGGATGAGCGTGCCCCCTTCCCGCGGATCCCCGTCGTAAACGCTGATCACGTGCGACTGTGGCACAACGGAGGCACCGGTGGCCGTGAGGTAGAACCAGGCCCGGTCGGTCTCGCCCGGATCGAGCTGGCCGAGGTGGTAGACGCCATCCTCGTTGGGAGACAGGTTCAGGACGCCCCCCGTGAAGTCGTGGGCCTGCACCCAAACGTCGGCGTAGGTCACGGGGTTGTTGTTGGTGATCGCGTAGCCGGAATACTCGCTGTCGAGCGTCCGACCCTGGCCCGTGTCGACGAAGAAGAACCCGTTGCCGGTGATCGGGGCGATGTCGACGGCGAGCGCCAGCCGCCGCTCGAGGTTTTCGGCGGAGCCGATGCCGCGGCCGGCCCGGCGCCGGCGGGCCGGCCGTTCCGCGATGCGATTCTTGCCGCTCCCCCGCCGGCTGCGGACGGGCTCGGCCTCCGCGAGGGGCGAGCGGGCCGCGGGAGCCGTGCGGCGGCGGAAGGGAGCGAGGAAATCGCGGGCGAGAAGGCTCATGGCTCGGATGCTCCGGGGTGGCTCGTGCAGACTCGCGGGGTTGGCGAAATCACCGCCCGGAAAACGAAAAAGCCGGCGCGAATGACT
>JBJTAA010000358.1:0-2455 GCA_046090525.1 Planctomycetota bacterium | reverse complement strand
GCGGCTCACTCCGCCACGGCCTCATAGAGCGGCAGGTGCCGGTAATACACCTCGAGCATCCAGGTGCAGAAGCAGGTGGTGAAGAGCCGGCCGCCGATGTGGCCCCATTTGTCGTTGGCCGGATCCCACGAGCCGGCCTCGGGCCCCTCTGCCGACTGCTGTTTCGGGAGGATCTCCCGCATGCGGCCATTCCAGCGGTCCCAGGCCGAGCCTCCCACGTTGTGGGCCACCTGCGTGATGTAGTACCAGGCGTAGACATCCTTGTCGTTTTCGAAGTCGAGGAACTTCTCGCCCAGCAAGAGCTCGAGCCCGGCGGTGAGCCGAGGGTCCTGGCGTCGCCAGCCGAGGAACTGTCGGGCGAGCAGCCCCTCGGCCGAGACGGCGGGCGTCATCCCGGTGGGGGGCTTGAGGGGCGAGTCGACCCGGTAGCCATAGCGGCTGCCCCCCTGCAGCGACACGCCATCGACGAAGTTCCGCATCTGCTCGAAGGCCGCCGGCGGCACCGCGAGCCCGGCCATCTCCGCGCTCTTGAGCGACATCAGAAACCACCCGGTCACCGACATGTCGCCCGGTTCGCGCGGCGCATAGCGCCAGCCGCCGTCGGGCGCCTGCGCGGCCAGAGCGTAGGCGAGCGCCAGCCGGGCGGGCTCCGCGAACGCGGCGTCTTTCGTCATGCCGTAGAGCTCGCAGGCGGCGAAGGTCGCCTGGGCGTGGGAATAGAGCGTGTGATGGGAGGGCAGGGGCAGGTCGAACTGCCCATCGGGCAGTTGCTGTTTGGTGAGCGCCTTCCAGGCCCGGGCCACGACGGCCTTGTATCGCCCCTCGCTCGGCGTGTTGCCGGCGCCCTGGAAGGCCAGCAGCGCCATCGCGGTGGCGGCGAGCCGGTTCTCTTGGGAGCCGCGGTCGGCGTAGGGGCCCATGAGGCTCCAGAGGCCGTCCCGCTGTTGCTGCTTGGCGAGCCAGGCGAGGGCCTTGGCCACGGCCGCCTCGGTGACGTCGCTCCCGCCGAAGGCCAGCACGAGCGCCGCGCGTCGACCCTCTTGGCGGCCGTCGAGCAGCGACCCGATCGGCACGTGCTGTGGCACGGGCTCCGCGGTCGCCCCGCCCCCCGTGTCGGCGATCTCGTCGACCATCACTGGAGCCGCCACGGGATCTTCGGCCGGCGGCTTTTCGGTCTCGACGACCTCCGGCTCCGGCTCCGCCTCGGGCTCTTCGGGGGCGACGATCTGCACGCCCTGGTCTTCCGCGACGTCCTCGACCATTTCGGAGGCGAATGAGAGATCGAGCGAGATCCGCTTCGGTGCTTCGCGTCGGGCGACGACGAGCGCGAGCAGCAGGAGCGCGAGCACATGGGCCGAAACGCTGACGGAGAAGGGGGGGCTTTGCCGCACCCAGGCATCGAGCCGCTCGGGCCAGGAGAGTTCCTGCGGCGGCTCCGATGCGTCCGCCTTCCCGCTTGGGCCGCCGGGGGCGGCGGTCTCGATGAACGGCATCCCCGGATCGACCTGCGGCCCGGGCTCGAACTGTTGTCCGGGCTCGAACCGTGATCCAGGCTCGGCCTGCGGCTGCAGCCACGGCAGTCCGCCCACGAGCGTCCCGTGCCGGCCCGGCGGCTGGCTGCCTGAGGGGGGAGGCGGCATGGTGGGCATCGGAAAACCGTCCGAAAGTGCGGGTGGTGCGGACCCTGTCGCCTGGGGCTTTCCTTCGAAGTCCCGAAAGGCTATTATTCCGATGTCAGGAGTCGGCCGGATACGCCGATTTTCGCCGCGAAATGCGGCCGATCGCGGAGATTCACCGCAGCCCGAAAACACAACTGTCGCGGGGTGGAGCAGCCCGGTAGCTCGCGAGGCTCATAACCTCGAGGTCGCAGGTTCGAATCCTGTCCCCGCCATTTCACGGCCGCACTGCCCTCCATGGCCAGTGCGGCCTTTTTTTGCGCGGCTTCCCGCCGCGGGCCGGTTTTGAGAAATGGCGTAAGTTCAGAAGAACACGCGGTAGCCCGAGTGGTGGCCGCGGGTTCTGTCGTTTCGTGCGGCGGGCGCCGGGGCGGGGCTGCTGCCGCGGCCAACGTCCTCGAAGTGGTGCTCGCGGGACATGAGGGAGTGCTGGGCCGCCACCTTCGTTCCGTGCCGCCATCGGGCCGCGCTGTCTCCGAATGCAGGCCTATGAGCGGTGCGTTCATGCAGAAGCGAGGCGCCGCCTGGTCGTGACTCAGTGCTGAGTAGCGTTTTCGCTGCTGGCTGCAAGTTCCTCTCGGGCTGCAGGTGGTAGCGGAGCCCCCTTTCATCGGGTTAATGGCTTCCCAAGGGCGCGAGGCTCGTTTTCCCGACCAGGCTTCCTGCAGCCGCCCCGCCGCTTAGTTTGCGCTGCCGTGGCGATGACCCAGTCGCCGATCGGACCGATGGCGCCGGTTTCCTCGGCGACGTCGATGAACGCGTGGGGAGTCAGCGTGCCG
>JBJTAA010000357.1:0-4176 GCA_046090525.1 Planctomycetota bacterium | reverse complement strand
CCGCGTCCGTCCCGAGCACGCCGACGTGCTGCTGGCCGCGGTCGATTTTCTCGGTTCGATCGCCGCCGCCGACGACGCCCTGAAGCCGGGCTCACCCTGGGCCGCCCGCGCGACCGAGGTCGTCGCGCGGCTGGCCGCGTTGCCCGCGGGCGGAGGCGCACCGCGGCGACCGACCCCGGCGGCCGAGCCGCCCCAGCAGCCCGCCGCGCCGGTGGAGCCCGCGTCGGCCGGCGAGCCGGCCCAGGCCCCCGCCGGCGACGCGGCCCCGCCCCGCGGCGGCGAACCGGCCGACCGCGTGGTGCGGGTCTCCGCGGACAGCCTGACGCGGCTGGTGGGCCTCGCGGGCGAGGCACTCGTGGAGACGCGGCAGCTGCGGCCCTTCGTCGACGCCCTGCTGCAGTTCCGCTCCTCGCAGGTCGATCTCTGCGACGCGCTGGCCGCGCTCGACGAAAAGCTCGAGGCGGGCGAGGCGCCCGCCGGGGCGGTCGCCGCAACCGTGGCCACCATCCGTGAGCGGGCCGACGCCGGCCTGGCGACGCTCGCGCGGCACGTCGACGATTTCGAGAGCTTCGCCCGGCGCAACGAGGACCTCTCTAACCGGCTCCATCACGAGGTGATCGCGAGCCGGATGCGGCCGCTGGCCGACGGCATCCGCGGGTTCCCGCGGCTCGTCCGCGACCTGGCCCGTACGCTCGGCAAGCAGGCCCGCTTCGAGGTGGTGGGCGACCAGACGGGGGTCGATCGCGACATCCTCGACAAGCTCGAGGCGCCCCTCTCCCACCTGATCCGCAACGCCATCGACCACGGCATCGAGCCGCCGCCGGACCGGGTGGCCGCCGGCAAGCCGGCCGCCGGCACGATCCGGCTGGAGGCCCGCCATCGGGCCGGCATGCTCCATATCACGCTCTTCGACGACGGCCGCGGGATCGACGTCGAGACGCTGCGGGAGCGGGCCGTGGCCCGCGGCCTCGTGGCCCGGGGCGTGGCCGAGCAGCTCGGCGAGCACGAGCTCCTCGAGTTCCTGTTCCTGCCGGGCTTCTCGACCAAGGAGCGGGTCACCGAGATCTCCGGACGGGGCGTGGGGCTCGACGTCGTGCAGAGCATGGTCAAGGCCGTGGGGGGCGGCGTGCGGGTGACCACCCGACCGGGCCGGCAGACGGTCTTCACGCTGCAGCTGCCGATCACGATGTCGGTGATCCGGGCGCTCCTCGTGCAGGTCGCCGGCGAGCCGTACGCCTTCCCGCTGACCCGCATCGACCACATCCTCCACGTGCCGCAGGACCGGATCCGCACGGTCGAGGGCCGGCAGTACTTCGACCACGACGGAACGGCCGTCGGCCTCGTGCTGGCGGCCCAGATCCTGGAACTCGGCGGCCAGCCGCCGGCCGATCCGATGCCGGTGGTGGTGGTGAGCGACCGCGGGCAGCAGTTCGGGATGATCGTCGACGCCTTCCTCGGCGAGCGGGACCTCGAGGTCCGGCCGCTCGACCCCCGCCTCGGCAAGGTCGCCGACATCAACAGCGCGTCGCTGCTCGAGAACGGGGAGCCGGTGCTGATCGTGGACGTCGAGGACCTCGTGCGCAGCATCGACAACGTGCTCGCCGGCCGGCGGCTGTCGCGGGTGGAGTTCGAGCAGCGGACCGAGGCGGCCCGGCCCCGCAAGCGGATCCTGGTGGTCGACGATTCGATCACCGTCCGGGAGCTCGAGCGGCAGCTGCTCCAATCCCGCGGCTACGCGGTGGACGTGGCGGTCGACGGCATGGACGGCTGGAACGCCGTCCGCGGCGCCCCCTACGACCTGATCGTGACCGACGTCGACATGCCGCGGATGGACGGCATCGGCCTGGTGTCGCTCGTCAAGGCCGACCCGGCCCGGCGCGAGATCCCGGTGGTGATCGTCTCCTACAAGGACCGCGAGGAGGACCGGCTTCGCGGCCTCGACGCGGGGGCCAACCGCTACCTCACGAAGAGCAGTTTCCACGACGAGACCTTCGTCGATACGATCGTGGACCTGATCGGGGAGGCCTGAGGCCGAGCGGGATGCGGATCGCGATCGTGAACGACGTGCGGGCGGCCGCCGAGTCGCTGCGGCGGGTCGTCGAGAGCCTGCCGGGCCATGCGCTGGCCTGGACGGCCGCCGACGGCGTCGAGGCGGTGGCCATGGCCCGCCGCGACCGGCCCGACCTGATCCTGATGGACCTCCTGATGCCGCACCTCGACGGCGCCGAGGCGACGCGGCAGATCATGGCGACGGCCCCCTGCGCGATCCTCGTCGTGACGGCCACCGTCAGCGGCAACATCTCGCTCGTCTACGAAGCCATGGGGCATGGCGCCCTCGACGCGGTGGACACGCCCGCCCTCGGGCCCGCCGGCGAGGTGACCGGTGCCGGGCCGCTCGTCGAGAAGATCGGTCTGATCGCCAAGCTCGTAGGGGCACCGGCGGCGACGCCCCGCGGCCGCCCGGCCCCCGCCTCGGCGACGCCCCCCCGGCTGCTCCTCGTGGGCGCCTCGACCGGCGGCCCCAAGGCGCTCTGCGACCTGCTCCTGCCGCTGCCGCACGATTGGAACGCCGCGGTGGTGATCGTGCAGCACGTCGACGTCGCCTTCGCGCCCGGACTGGCCACCTGGCTCTCCGACCGCACGGGCCACGCCGTCCGCGTGGCCGAGCACGGCTGTCAGCCGCGGGCGGGCGACGTGCTCCTGGCCGGCACGAACGACCATCTCGTGATGACCGCGGCCGGCGCGCTCGAGTACCGGGCCGAGCCGAAGGAGGTCTTCTTCCGCCCCAGCGTGGACGTGTTCTTCGAGAGCGTCGCGGCCCACGCCGCGCGGCCGGGCGTGGCGGTGGTGCTCACCGGCATGGGCCGCGACGGCGCCCGCGGCCTGGCGGCGCTCAGGCGGAAAGGCTGGCACACGATCGCGCAGGACGAGGCCACGAGCGTCGTCTGGAGCATGCCCCGGGCGGCAGCCGAGGCCGGGGCGGCGGTCGAGGTCCTGCCCGTCGGCCGGATGCCGGGGGCGATCACGATGCGGCTGACGTGACGCCGTCCGCCTGCCGCTCGATGAGCCGCATCACCTCGAGCACCGTCCCCTCGCCGCCGCCGGGGGTGGCGACCACCTGCACCCCGACCGGCAGGCCTCGGCTGCGTTGATCGGCGCGCGCCGCGGCCCGCAGTACCGGATCGACCGACCAGGGGCGGCCCGTCTCCTCGGCCGAGCCGACGGTCGTCACGGGCACCGCGCCGGCGGCGAGGTCGAGCAGGTTCGCGAGCAGGCAGGGCGCCGCGGCCAGCACCAGCCGGGCGGCGGAGCCGTGCCGGAGGGCCGGCAGCGCGGAGACCGGACAGATGACGGCGTCGCATCCCGACACCGCCGCGGCGAAGCGGGCGGCGACCTGCTCGCGCGCCGCCAGGAGCGCGGCGAGCCCGCCGGTGTCACGAGGGCCCGTCGCCAAGAGACCCCGGGCCTCCGTGCCCCGGCCGAGCAGGCGCACCACCGCGGCCAGCGGAGGCCGCAGCCAGCGGGGCATGCCTCCGAGCCGAAGCAAGCGACCCACGCTGCGCATCGGCCGCTCGCCGGCGAACAGCCGGCGGATGTCGGCGGTGCCGTGGGCCGACAGGATCGCGAGATGGAGCCAAGCCGCCTCTGCGGCGATCGCGGCATCGAGCCGCACGAGTTCGACGCCCGCCCCGCGCACCGCGGCGACGGCCTCGGCCACGGCCCGGCGAATGGCCGGCGACGGCGGGATCGGGCCGGTCTCGTCCCACCAGCCCACCCGCCGCACCGGCGGGCATGCATCCGCGGGTGCCGCGGTGACCGCGGCGAGCGCCAGCGCCAGATCGGCGACGCCGCGGGCCAGGAAGCCGGCCCGGGGTCGCACCACCCGCACGTGCGGCAGCGTGTCGACCGCCCCTCCATTGCCCAGCACGCCGAAGCGGGGCATGAGCGCGGCGATCCCGCAGGCATGCGCGGGCTGCCGCAGGCTGCCGGCCAGGTCGTTGCCGACTCCCAGCGGCACCACGCCCGCCGCCACGAGGGCCGCATCGCCGCCGCTCGAGCCGCCGGGGCCACGGTCGGGATCGAGCGGATGGCTCGTCCGCCCATAGACCGGATTGTCGGTCTCGTGCAGGTACATCGCCTGCGGCACGTTGGCCTTGCCGACGATCACGGCACCCG
>JBJTAA010000356.1:0-3117 GCA_046090525.1 Planctomycetota bacterium | reverse complement strand
GCCTGACGGCCGACGAGGCGGCGCGGCTCGTGGTGGCCGGCTTCTTCCAGCAGGTCTTCGACCGGATCACGATCCCGCCGGTCCGCGAGGCGCTCGCCCGGGCGGTCACGAGCCGGATCCGGCGGATTGCGTGAGCCGCGGCCGGCGGCCACGATCCCGACACGAAAGGGCGAGGGTGCGATGCACGAGTTCCAGCGGGTGAGCGACGTCGGCGACGTGCCCGATCCGGGCAAGACGCTCGTCGAAGTCGAGGGCGACATGGTCGCCCTGTTCCACGTCGACGGGCAGTGGCACGCCATCGACGACGTCTGCACCCACGACGGCGGCCCGCTGGCCGATGGCGAACTCCGGAACCATACGATTGCGTGCCCGCGACACGGCGCGAAGTTCGACATCCGCACCGGCGCCGCCCTCACGATGCCCGCCGTGCGGCCCACGCGGGCCCACGAGGTGAAGGTGGAGGACGGCAGCGTGTGGGTGCGACTGCGGGATTCGGCCACGGCCGACGGCCCGGCGGCCCATGCGGCCGGAACGCCGGCGGCACCCGCGACGGCCGCCCCCTCCCCTGCCCCGGCGGCCGCGACGCCGGCCCCCATGCCGGCGACTCCGGTTGCCTCTGGCCCGCTCTGCGAGGACACGGTGCGGGAAGTGCTCAAGGAGGTGAAGGATCCGGAGCTGTTCGTGAACATCGTCGACCTGGGCCTCGTCTATGGCGTGACGATCGGGCCGGCGGCCGTCGATCCGGCCAAGCACGACGTCTCGATCGACATGACGATGACGAGCCCGGCCTGCCCGGCGGGCCCGCAGCTGATCGCCGACACGAAGCGGGCCCTTAGCCAGCGGCCCGACGTGGCGGGCGTGGAGGTGCGGATCGTGATGGATCCACCTTGGACGCCCGACCGGATGACGGAAGCGGCGCGGGATCAGCTGGGCATTTTCTAGGAGTGGGGCGGGCCTGCAGCCTGCCGTGGGGCGGGCTTGCAGCCTGCCGCGCGCGGTCTTCGGCCTCGCTTCGCGTGCCGGCCTCCGGCTGGACGCACGGGTCGCACAAAGTGAGGGGTTTCCCAGTCCAGCCCAGCATGGCAAGATTTCGGGGGTTCTCGCCCCTGGGCCATGCCGTCCACCCCCGCCTTGTAAGGATCGCGTCCATGCCGAATCGCTCCCGCCGTCACTTCCTCGCCTCGTCGCTCGCCGGGGCCGGGTACTTCGCCGCCGCCGGCACGCGTCGTGCCTGGAGCCAGTCGGCCAACGAGCGGCCGCAGGTGGCCTGCATCGGCGTGGGGGGCAAGGGGGGCAGCGATTCCGACAATGCCGCGCTGTTTGGTGACGTGCTGGCGATCTGCGACGTCGACCGCAACACGCTCGAGAACAAGGCCAAGGCCGAGAAGTTCCGGACGGCCGAGAAGTTCACCGACTACCGGGAGCTGTTCGCCAAGTTCGGCGACAAGCTCGACCTCTGCACCGTCAGCACGCCGGACCACATGCACGCGCCGGTCACGCTCGAGGCGATGCGGCTGGGAATCGGCTGCTACACGCAGAAGCCGCTGACCCGCACGATCTACGAGGCCCGGCTGCTCGCCAAGGTGGCGGCCGAGAAGGGTGTCGTGACGCAGATGGGCAACCAGGGCACGGCGCTCGACTCCTCCCGCGAGGCGATCGCCCAGATCAAGTCGGGCGTGCTCGGCCCCCTCAAGGCGGTCTATGCCTGGTCGAACCGGCCTGTGTGGGCCCAGGGCCCGGGCCGGAGGATGGACCTGCGGAAGTATCAGCTGCAGGCGATGAAGGAGGTCAACGAGCAGGAGGACCCCACCACCACCGCGGCCGAGGTGGCCGAGATCGTGGCCGACCTCGTGAAGCAGAAGGAGAAGGAGATCGCCACGGCCCTCGAGCGGGTCGATTGGAAGCACTGGCTCGGCGTGGCTCCGCCGCGGGAGTTCTGGCCGGGGCTCTACCACTCCTTCCAGCATCGCGGCTGGTGGGATTTCGGAACCGGGGCGCTCGGCGACATGGCCTGCCACCAGCTCACGGTGCCATTCGCGGCCTGCGGCCTGCGGGATCCCATTTCCGTCGTGGCCCGCACGACTGGGCACGACTTCGACAGCTTCCCGGCCAGCTCGATCATCAAGTTCGAGTTTCCGGCGACGAGCGAACGGCCCGCGATCCCCTTCTGGTGGTATGACCGCAAGGGCAACAAGCCGCCCCAGGAGGTGTTCGCCAAGTGGGGGATCGAGACCGTGTCGGACAGCGGCGTGCTCGTCGAGGGGGAGAAGGGTGCCTTCTACAGCACCGACGACTACTGCGCGAAGTACGAGCTCAAGGGCGTCGAGAAGGTGAAGGCCGACTACGAGCCGGCCGAGGACGAGGGCAAGGGCTTCGACGTCAACAACATGGCCGAGTTCTTCCGAGCGAAGCGGGAAGGTGACCCCAAGATCGCAAAGTCGAACTTCGTGGACCGGGCGGGGCCGCTCACCGAGACGATCCTGCTGGGCAACCTCGCCGTCTGGGCGGCCGCCCAGGGCGGCCCCGACGGCACGATGGGCGACTGGGGCGAGCGGGTGGCGTGGGACGCGGCGAATCTCCAGGTCACGAACCTCGCCGAACTGAAGACGCCCCGGGTGGCAGACCTGATCAAGCCGCAGTATCCCGAGGGCTATCGGCTCGACTGAGCGTCACCCGATCGCCCCGCCCCGCTCTCTTCGAGGACACGACTCATGCTCCAAAGGATCGCGACCCCCCGCCGCCTCGGCATCGTCATCGCCCTGGCTGCGGCGGCGCTGCCGGCGGATTCGGCCAGTGCCGCGGATGCCGCTGCGGTCGCGGCCGACGCGGCGGCCGCCGCAGCGGCTCGGGTCGAGGCACTCGGCGGCAAGGTCACGCGGGCGGCCGACGGCGGCATCACCGCCATCGCGATCGCCGACGGCGGCGGGCTCTCGGCCGACGACCTGCGGCTCTTTGGCGGGCTGCCGAAGCTCGAGTCGCTCGTGCTGCTCAACTGCCGGTCGCTCGACGACGCGTTCGTCGAGGCGCTCGGCGACAAGGTGCCGCTCCGCACGCTGGCCATGACCAACTCGGCGCTCACCGACGCGGGGGTGGCTGCGATCGTCGCGGCCTTTCCCG
>JBJTAA010000355.1:0-3964 GCA_046090525.1 Planctomycetota bacterium | reverse complement strand
CGATCTCGAGATCCTCGGGACAGACGACCTCCAGGCGGATCGCCCGTTCGGCCGCCCGCGGGCACAGGTCGGCGGCCACGGCCGAGAAGACCGAGGCGATCGGCGTGGGCTCCATCGGCAGGTTGCCAGCCCCCTCGCTCTGCTCGATCCGGGACAGGGCCAGGAGATCCTCGATGATCGAGGCCAGGCGATCAGCCTGCCGCCCCACGATCTCGAGAAACCGGCGGCTGTCGACGGGATCCTCGACGGCCCCGTCGAGCAGCGTCTCCACGAACCCCTTGATCGAGGCCACGGGCGTCTTGAGCTCGTGCGACACGTTGGCCACGAAGTCGCGCCGCACGTTCTCCAGCCGCTGCATGTCGGTGACGTCGTTGAGCACGATCACCGCTCCCCCCTCGCCCGAGAGATCCCGCAGGGCCGTGCCCCGCAGCCGGATCGTGCGGTCGCGGGCGCCCCGGAGGACGAGGTCGTCCTCCACCGGCTCACGGCAGTCGATCGCCCGGAGGGCGAACCGCCGCAGGTCGGGGTTGCGGATCACCTCCTGGATCGGCCGGCGGATGACGTCGTCCAAGTCGATGCCCAGGAGCTCGGCCGCGGCCCGGTTCATGCCGACGACCCGCTGCCGGGCGTCGATCGCGAGCACCCCCTCGATCATGCTGCCGAGCACCGCCTCCTGCTGCGTGCCCTGGCGGCCGATCGTCAGCCCCCGCTCGACGAGCTGCTCCCGCAGCAGGCCGAAGGCCGCGGTCAGGCCGGCCACCTCGGCCACTTCGGTGGAGGGCAGCGCCGCCTCGACCTCCCCCGCGGCCAGCCGCCCCGCGGCGTCGCAGAGCTCCTCCACGGGCCGGGCGGCGCGGCGGGCCAGGAGCCAGCCCGCGACGATCGCGGCACCGCCGCAGGCGGCGCAGCCCGCGGCCAGGCGGCCGAGCGAGCGCGTCAGCGACTCGTCGGTGGTGGTGGTGTCGGCCACGACGTGGACGATCGCGTCGGGCCGGCCGGCCGGCCCATGCGGCACGGCCACGGCGAGGTAGCGCCGGCCGGTGGCGGCGTCGTAGCGGCCGCCGCTGGCGAAGCGCCCCTGGCGGGCCTCGGCCACGGTCGGCGACTCGCTCCCGCCGTCGATCGATCGGCTCCCGGTCAGCGGCGTGCCCTCGGGCCCGAGCAGCTCGGCCTCGATGCCGGCGGCGGCCTCGAAGGCCCGCGCCTCGACCTCGAAGCTGGCGGCGTCGAGCCGGCCGTCGGGCCCGGTCGCGGCCGCCACCAGCCCGCGGGCCAGATCGGCGAGCCGCTGCCGCAGCGACTCCGTCGCCAGGGCCGCCATCTGGACGCTCGCCACCCAGTAGCAGCCGACGAGCACCGCGGCCACGAGCACGCACCAGCCGGCGAACAGATGCCAGGCGAGCCGGGTGCGGGGCATGAGGTGGCCGAGCCGCCCGGGAACTGGATCACGCCCGGAACCGGTAGCCCACGCCGCGGACGGTCTCGATGTAGGAACCGAAGGTGCCGAGTTTCTTGCGGAGGCCGGCGACCTGCACGTCCACCGACCGCTCCGTGACAGGATAATCCTCCCCCTTCACCGCGTCGACGATCTGCGTCCGCGTGTAGGCCCAGCCCGGCCGTTTGGCGAGGAACTGCAGCAGGGCGAACTCCGTGTAGGTCAGTTCCAGCGGCTTGCCGGCCAGCGTCGCCTCGTGCCGCCCCGGATGGATCGAGAGCTCGTGGACGTCGATCGTGACCTCCGCCTCGGCCTGCCGGCGGACATCGTGCCGCCGCAGGAGCGCCTTGATGCGGGCCGAGAGCACACGGGGGCTGAAGGGCTTCGCGATGTAGTCGTCGGCGCCGCGGTCGAGCCCCGCGATCATGTCGCTCTCCTCGCTCTTCGCGGTGAGCATGATGATCGGCACCTCGCGGGTGCGGACGTCGGCCTTGAGCCGCCGGCAGACCTCGAGGCCGTCGACGGCGGGCAGCATGAGATCGAGCACGATCAGGTCGGGCGTCTGCCGGCGGACCGCCTTGAGCGCGTCCTCGCCGCTGGCCACGCAGGAGACGTCGTAGCCCTCCTTCGTGAGGTTGTAGCGGACGAGTTCGAGCAGGTCGTCCTCGTCGTCGACCACCAGGATCCGATGCGTGCCGGCGGGCGGCTGGCCTTTGGGCTTGGGCGGCGTCTGCTTCACGGCGGCTTCCTGCTCGGCCAGGGCGTAGGCGTTCATGGGATCGAGGGCGGGAGGATCGGCGGGGTGAACGGCCGGGAAAGTATGACCGCCCGGCAGGGAGGCCAAAAATGAGAATTCGATGAAGAGCCGCCGGGGCCTGTGGTGCTCCGGGAGTCCGGTCACGCTGTGACCGGATCGCGGCGGAGATCGCTTTTGGCGCTGCTGGCTCGGGGTTGCCCGTGCCATCTCGCCGGACGCTCCCTTTGCGACCAATCCGCCTGCGGCGGATCGGTGCCCGCCTGGCCTCCGCTCGCTCGATGCTGGCCACGCTTTCATCCGCTGAGCCGACGAGAAAGTGGGCCCAGGTTTGTAACCTGGGCAGGGCGGGCCGGTTCGACGCGCGGCCTGAGGACGTCAGGCCGCTATCGGCAGGCTGCAAGCCTGCCCCACGATCGAAACGTGGCCGCGGGCATCATGCCCGCGGAATCCGGTCGCCGTCAGGTCGACTGGCAGCCGTCGCGCTACGACAGCAAGAGTTCGACGTCCTCGGGCGTGAGCGCCGCGATCACGCTCTCGTCGGCCCGCACGATCGACTCGGCGAGCTCCCGCTTCCGGTCCTGGAGCGCGAGGATCTTCTCCTCCACCGTGTCGCGGGCGATCAGCCGGTAGGCGAAGACGCGACGGGTCTGGCCGATGCGGTGGGCCCGGTCGACGGCCTGGGCCTCGACGGCCGGGTTCCACCACGGATCGAGGATGTAGATGTAGTCGGCGGCCGTGAGGTTGAGGCCCTGCCCGCCGGCCTTGAGGCTCACCAGGAACAGCCGGCAGTCGGGATCCTCCTGGAACCGGGCCACGCGGGCCTGGCGGTCGGTGGTACGGCCGTCGAGGTATTCGTAGACGAGCGGCTTGGCGTCGAGCCGCCGCCGCAGGATCGCGAGGAAACTCGTGAACTGGCTGAACACGAGCACCTTGTGCCCCTCGTCGATCACCTCGTCGAGCTGCTCCAGGAGCGTGTCGAGCTTGGCCGACGGCTCGTCGATCCGCTCCGGGTCGACGAGACCGGGATGGCAGGCCGTCTGCCGGAGTCGCAGGAGCGCCTCGAGCACGGCGATCCGCGAGCGGCCGATCCCGAGGCGGCCGATCCGGCCGGAGAGCTCGGCCCGGAAGTGGTGGCGCAGCTCGTCGTAGGCCTTGCGCTGCGTCTCGCCGAGCTCCACGAACAGGGTCTGCTCGGTCTTCTCGGGCAGGTCGGAGAGCACCTCCGTCTTCGTCCGCCTGAGCAGGTAGGGACGGACCGCCCGGGCCACCACCTCGGCGCTGCCGCGGCCGTCGGCCAGGAACTTCCGCAGGCGGGTGGCGCTGCCGAGCTGGCCGGGATTCAGGAACTCGAAGATGCTCCACAGCTCGCCGATGTGGTTCTCGACCGGCGTGCCGGTGAGCGCCAGACGGTGGCGGGCCTTCAACAGCCGGCAGGCCTTGGCCGCCTGGCTGGCCGCGTTCTTGATCGACTGGGCCTCGTCGAGGATCACGTAGTCGAACTCCGTCTCGCGGTGCCGCACGATGTCTCGCCGCAGCGTGCCGTAGGTGGTGATCACCACGTCGTGGGCGCCAAGATCCTCGGCCGTCTCGGCCCGCGTGTTGCCGGTGTGGTTGGCCACCCGCAGTTCGGGGGCGAACTTCGCCGCCTCGTCCATCCAGTTGAAGACCAGGCTCTTGGGCACCACCACCAGGCTCGGCCGATGCGGGATGCCCCCCGCGGTGAGCGCGGCCTTGCGGCGCAACAGCAGCGCCAAGACCTGGATCGTCTTGCC
>JBJTAA010000354.1:0-16662 GCA_046090525.1 Planctomycetota bacterium | reverse complement strand
CGCCGTCAGCCACTCCTTCGACCTCGCCCTCACCGAGCACGGTGGCGGTGCCGAGCCGACCCGATTCGCCTGCGAGGTGGGCTCGGCCCGCGGGGCGGAGATCCTCGCGGCGGCCCTTGCCGAGCCGATCGACGAGCCGGGGGATCGGGGGAAGTCGAGACGAGTTGGCAGCGAAGCCGCCACTCGAAGTCGAGGCTTTCACCGTCCCCCGGCGGCCGGTGGCGGGACGGGCTCCGACGCCTGCACGCCTGCCGAGGTCGCCCGCGCCCGCCAGGTGCCGCAGGATCTGGCCGCGCGGATGCATGCCCGCGAGGCCGAGCCGGGGCGGCCCCGGCCGCGGAGCCTCGACACGGAGGGCATCCGCGACCTGCTCTTCGGCAACCTCGAGCATCCCCGCTGGGAGGAAGTGGCGAGCCGCTGCCTCTCCTGCACCAACTGCACGCTCGTCTGCCCGACCTGCTTCTGCGCGAGCGTCACCGAGGTGGCCGACCTCTCCGGCGACCAGGCGGATCGCGAGCGGCACTGGGCGAGCTGCTTCACGCTCGACCACGCGAAGATCCACGGCCACAGCGTGCGCACCTCCACCGCCTCCCGCTACCGCCAGTGGCTGACGCACAAGCTGGCCGGCTGGATCGACCAGTTCGGCACCTCGGGCTGCACCGGCTGCGGGCGGTGCATCACCTGGTGCCCCGTCGGCATCGACATCACCGAGGAGGTGGCGGCGATCCGCGAGACGTCCGGGGCGACGAAACCGGCGGGAGGTGCGGCATGAACCTCGGGGCAGCCGAACCTGTCGGCCACCTGGCCGCCGACCCCTGGCGGTCGCACCCGGCTCGGATCCTGCGGATCACGCCCGAGGTGCCCGGCGTGCGGACGTACGACCTCGAGTTCACCGACCCGGCCGTGCGCGACGCCTATCGGTTCGCGGCGGGGCAGTTCAACATGCTCTTCCTGCCGGGCATCGGCGAGGCGGCGATCTCGATCTCGTCCGATGCCGCCACGCCGCAGCTGCTCGCCCACACCGTGCGGGCGGTCGGCAACGTCACCGACGCGCTCGCGCGGCTCGAGGTCGGTGACGAGGTCCTGCTCCGCGGCCCGTTCGGCCGCCCGTGGCCGGTCGACGCCCTCGAGGGGCGGCACGTGATCGTGGTCGGCGGCGGGCTGGGGCTGGCCTCGCAGCGGGCGGCGATCCACGAGTTCGCCCGGCACCGCGACCGCTACGCGAGCGTCACGATCCTCCATGGCGCCAAGACCCCCGCCGGTCTCTTCTACGTGGCGGAGTACGACGCCTGGCGGGCCGCCGGCATCGACGTCTGCCCGGCCGTGGAGAGCGGCGACGCGTCCTGGGGCGGGCACGTCGGCCTCGTCACCGAGCTGTTCGCCGATCTCGCGATCGCCCCGGCGCGGGCCGCCGTGCTCTGCTGCGGTCCCGATCCGATGATGACCGCCGTGGCCCGGGCCGCGGCCGGCATCGGGATCGCGGGCCGAGACGTGTACGTGTCGCTCGAGCGCAACATGGCCTGTGCCGTGCGGCACTGCGGGCTCTGTCAGTTCGGGCCCCACTTCGTCTGCCAGGACGGCCCGGTCTTCGCCTATGATTCCATCGCGGAGTTTCTCGCGGTGCCGCACCTCTAGCGAGCCGGCCATGACCTCCACGCCCGCCCCGCCCACGAAGCCCAGCCTCGCCGTCTTCAAGTTCGCCTCCTGCGACGGCTGCCAGCTGCAGCTGCTCGACGCCCAGGGCAAGCTGCTCGAGATCGCCGATCGCGTCCGGATCGACCACTTCCTCGAGGCGAGCTCCCGCATCGTGCCCGGGCCCTACGACGTGGGCCTCGTCGAGGGCTCCATCTCGACCGCCCACGACGCCGAACGGATTCGGGAGATCCGCCGCCAGTGCCGCTTCCTCGTCACGATCGGGGCCTGCGCCACCTCGGGCGGCATCCAGGCCCTGCGGAACTGGGGGACGATCGACGATTTTCTCGGCGCGGTCTACGCCTCGCCCGAATACATCCAGACGCTGGCGACGAGCACGGCGATCGCCGACCACGTGCCGGTGGATTTCGAGCTGCGGGGCTGCCCGATCGACACGGGGCAGCTGGTCGAGCTCGTCACGGCGCTCGTGCTCGGCCGGAAGCCGCGGGTGCCGGGCCACAGCGTCTGCGTCGAGTGCAAGGCCCGGGGCACGGTGTGCGTGGCCGTGGCCCGCGCCATCCCCTGCCTGGGCCCGGTGACGCAGGCCGGCTGCGGCGCCATCTGCCCGGCCCACGACCGGGAGTGTTTCGGCTGTTACGGCCCGGCCGAGGCGGCGAACCTCGTGAGCCTCTCGGGCTTCTACCAGGCACGGGGCACGCGCCGGGACGAACTCACGCGGCTGGTGCGGTCGTTCAACGGCTACGCCCCCGCGTTTCGGGCCGAGAGCGACCGGCTGGAGGGGGAACGAAAATGATGATGATGAATGCCGCGGAACCTGCGCACCCGTGGACAGCGAGGGGTTGCCCGTGCCAATCGAGCGGCGTTGCTGGCCGAGCGCAAGCAGGATGCCGAAGCGAGGCCAGCATCGAGCGAGCGGAGGGCAGGATGCCCGCAGCGAGCGTCCGGCGAGATGGCACGGGCAATCCGTCGCGTGGCGTGCCGCACGATTTTCCGGACGGCCGACACGCCGGCCGGTCACCCTTCGCCGGCCTTGTGACGTCCCATGACTGACCGCGTCGTCCGCCGCATCTCGGTCAAGGCCCTGACCCGTGTCGAGGGGGAGGGGGCGCTCCGCGTCCGCGTGGCCGACGGCCGGGTGGAGATCGCGGAGTTCTCGATCTACGAGCCGCCGCGGTTCTTCGAGAAGCTGGTGCAGGGGCGGGCGATTCGCGAGGTGCCCGATGTCGTCGCCCGGATCTGCGGCATCTGCCCTGTGGCCTACCAGATGAGCGCCTGCCATGCGCTCGAGAAGGCGTTGGGCGTCGCCACCACGCCCGCGATCGAGGCCCTGCGGCGGCTGCTCTACTGCGGGGAGTGGATCCAGAGCCATGCGCTCCACGTCCATCTCCTGCACGCGCCCGATTTCCTCGGCTACGAGAGCGGCCTCGCGCTGGCGCAGGCGGCCCCCGAACTCGTCGAGCGGGGCCTGCGGCTCAAGGCGCTCGGCAACCGGATCATGGAGGTGGTCGGCGGGCGGGCGGTGCACCCGATCAACGTGGCCGTGGGGGGCTTTCATCGCGCCCCAGACCCGGCCGCTGTCCGCAGCCTCGTGCCGGAGCTCGAGTGGGGGCTGGCCGCCGCCGAGCAGGTGGTCCGCGAGGTGAGCGGCTTCGAGTTTCCCGACTTCGGCCGCGAGTATGAGTGCGTGAGCCTGCGGGCCGTCGGTGAATACCCGATGAACCAGGGCCGCGTCGTCTCCTCGGGCGGCCTCGACATCGACGTGGCCGACTACGAGCGACATTTTCGCGAGCGGCAGGTGCCCTGGAGCACGGCCCTGCAGAGCGTGATGCTGCCCGGCGAGCAGCCCTATCTCTGCGGCCCGGTCGCACGGCTCAACCTCTGCTTCGACGCGCTGCCGCCGCGGGCGCGGGCCGCCGCGGAGCGGAGCGGCATCCCGCTGCCGATCAGGAATCCCTTCCAGAGCATCGTGGCCCGGGCGATCGAGGTGGTGGCGGCCTGCGAGGAGGCGATCCGGATCGCGACCGCCCACGCCGACCGGCCGCTCTCTCCCTGCCGGGTCGAGCACGAGCCGCGGGATGGCGTCGGCTGCCATGCCACTGAGGCGCCGCGGGGCATCCTCTACCATCGCTACGAGGTGGGCGGCGACGGCCTCGTGAAGGCCGCCGTGATCGTGCCGCCGACGTCGCAGAACCAGGGGCAGATCGAGGCCGATCTCGCGGCCCTGCTGCCGGGCGTGCTCGACCGCGACGACGACGAGGTTCGCCACCGCTGCGAGCACCTGATCCGCACCTACGATCCCTGCATCAGTTGCGCCACGCATTTCCTGAGGTTCGAGATCGAGCGGCCAGCTCGCACCTCGGACGCCGTGGGACGAGAGCCCCGCGAACGGTGAGGACCGGGATGGGTGGCGGCCTTCCGCCAGGGGCCAGGCCCTGGCAGACGGCGGTACACTACGAGTGTGGTCGTGGTCGATTCCCGATGCCCCGCTGGAAAACCGTCCATGTCGCCTGCCGTCACCGTCCAGCTGCAGACAGCCGACTCGTTCGCGCGGGCGTTGCGGCCGCTGCGGGTGGCCGGGCTGGTGCGTCTCGACGACGCCGAGGCGGCAGCGCTCGCGGCGGCTGTCGATGGGATCGCGACGGAGTCGGTCGAACTCTTCGGCTCACGGACCGACCCTGCGGGCCGGGGCGGTGACATCGACCTGCTGATCCTGACGCCTGCACCGCGGCTCGAGACGGCGCGGCAGGTGAGCAGCCGATTCTTCATGCACTGCGAGGAACGGATCGACGTGGTGGTGCTCGATCCCTCCCGGCTCACGCCTGCCGAGGATGCCTTCGTGAGGTCGCTGCGACGCGTGAGGATCACATGACGGTCGAGCCGCTGCTGGCCGACTCCCGGGCGAAGCTGCGGGCCGCGCTCGAGCTCGTGTTCGCATCGGCTGACGGCTACGTGCCATTCGCGCCGAGCCGCAGCTACCCGCCGCGCGAACGGGAACCTTACGACGCCCTCAGCGACCGATTCCTGCGGGCGTTCGAGTCAAGCCTCAAGTTCTTCCGCACCTGGGAACGGGTTCGAGAGGCGGATGTGTCGGAGACATTTCGCGACCTCCTGTTGCGGATGGAGAAGGTCGGCCTGATCAGCGATCTGGCCACGTGGATTGCCCTGCGGGATCTCCGCAATCGGGTCGTGCACGATTACCTTCCCAACGAACTTGCCGCCTTGTATGCGGCGATCATCGAGGAGGCCGTGCCGGAACTCCGCCGCCTCGACGCAGCGATCACCGATCGGCTCCGGTAGGCATGAGCCGGTCAACGGAAGAACGCCTCGCAGGCCGTGATCGAGACGAGGCCGCCCGCGTCGCGGTCCGGGATGTCGCGGCCGAGCGTCTTGGAAAGGCCCGCGAGCAGGTTTTGGAAGTCGACGCTGTCGAGGTCGAGCTCGCGGCGCAGGTTGGCGTCGGGGGCCACCGCGGCCAGGTCGGCCTCGGGAGCGATGTCGGCGAGCACCTGCGCGATGGCCGCGCGGACGCGTGAGCCGGTGATCGAAGCAGCCGGTGGACGGGGCGTCGCGTCGCTCATAGCCGCTCGGGCTCCTGGAGCAGCCGGTCGATCGCGTCGAGCAACAGCCCGCCGCGGTGGCCGTCGCTGGCCCGATGGTCGGCGGCCAGCGACACGGTGACGACCGGCCGCACGACGGCCTGGCCGGCGGCCGCCCAGGGCCGCTCGACGATCCTCCCGAAGCCGACGAGCGCCACCTGCGGCGGATAAATCACGCCCAACACGGCGTCCACGCCCCGGTCGCCGAGGCTCGTGACCGTGATCGTGGAGTCGGCCAGCTCGGAGCTCCGCATCCGCCCCGTGCGGGCCCGGGCGGTGAGGTCGGCGACGCCCGCCATCAGGTCGTCGAGCGAGCGGGACGCCGTGTCGTGGAGGGCGAGGACGACCAGGCCGCCGGCCCGCAGCGAGATCGCGATGCCCACGTGGGCCGGGCGGCGGAGCTCGAGCCGATCGTGCTCCCACACGGCCGAGAACTCGGGGAACTCCTCGAGCGCGAGGGCCGTCGCCTTTACGAGCAGCACGCCCGGCAGCAGCCGACGGCCGATCGGGCGGTCGGCGTTGACGCGGGCCAGCCACCGCATCGCCCGGTCGAGGTCGATGGTGGTCCACAGGTAGTAGTGCGGGATCTCACGCTTCGACCGTGCCATCGCGGCGGCGATCGTGCGACGCATCCGCTCGGCGGCGGAGGCGGGGGGAGCGGGCTCCGGGGTGGGGACGGCAGGCTGCAGGCCTGCCCCACGGGGACGAGGCGCAGGGGGCGCGGATTCGGCAGGCTGCAAGCCTGCCCCACGGGCGGGCTCGCCGGCCTCGCGGATCCGGGCCAGCGGCGCGCCGACGGGCACCCGCGTGCCGGGCGGCACGAGGAGCTCCTCGAGGACGCCGGGGTGAAACACCTCCACGTCGATCACGCCCTTGTCGGTGTCGACCGAAGCGATCGCGTCGCCCTTGGCGAGCCGGTCGCCCGGCGCCTTGAGCCAGGCGACGAGCGTGCCCGCCTCCATGTCGGCCCCGAGCGAGGGCATCCGAAACTCGCTCACGTGACGGCCTCCGCGGGGGTCGCCCGCCGCACGAGCCCGCGGACGGCCGCGACGATCCGCCCGACGCCCGGCAGGGCCGCCTCCTCGAGGTGGCGGGCATAGGGAATCGGCACCTCCGCGGAGCCGATGCGGACGGGCGGGGCCTCGAGGTCGGCGAAGGCCCGCTCGGTGACGGCGGCGGCGATCTCCGCGGCGAGCCCGCAGGTCCGCCAGCCCTCGTCCACGATCGCGAGCCGCCGGGTCTTGCGGACCGACGCCACGACCGGGTCGAGATCAAGCGGCCGCAGACACCGCAGGTCGAAGACCTCGCCGGCGATCCCCTCCGCGGCGAGCTCATCGGTGGCGGCGAGGCACTTCGGCAGCGATCCGCCGGAGGTGACGAGCGTGACATCGTCGCCCGATCGCCGGCAGGCGGCATGCCAGGCGTCGAAGCCCTCGGGGCCCTGCTCGAGCGGGCCCTCCTGGGGGTAGAGCTGGGCATGCTCGCAGATGATCACCGGGTCGGGGTCGGCCAGCGCCGCGGCGAGCATCCGCCGGGCGTCGGTCACCGTCGCCGGCGCGAGCAGCTTGAGACCCGGCACGTGGGCGAACCAGACCTCGAGGCTGTGGGAATGCTGGGCGGCCAGCTGCCGGCCCGCGCCGGTGGCCATCCGGATCACGAGCGGCACCCCCAGCTGCCCGGCCGACATGTGCCGCAGCGTGGCGGCATGGTTCACGATCTGGTCGAGCGCCAAGAGCGCGAAGTTGATCGTCATCACCTCCACGATCGGCCGCAGCCCGGCGACCGCCGCGCCGATGCCCGCGCCCACGAAGGTGTTCTCGGAGAGCGGCGCGTCGCGGATCCGGTCGGGACCGAACTCCTCGAGCAGCCCGCGGCTGCAGGCATACGCGCCCCCGTAGCGGCCGACGTCCTCCCCCAGCAGGAACACGCGGGGATCGGCGTGCAGCGCCTCCCGCAGGGCTTCGCGCACGGCCTCGCGGTAGGTCATCGCGCAGGCTCCGCCTGCCGCTGGCCGAGCAGATCCCGCACCAGGTCGGCGACCGGCTCCGGTGGCGAGCCCTCGGCCTCGACCACGGCCGCCTCGACGGCGGCCGTCGCCGCGGCGTCGAGCCGTTCGAGCGCCTCGGCGTCGATCATGTCCCAGTCGCGGAGCCGGCGCGGGAACGTCTCCAGCGGGTCGCGGGCCTTCCAGCGGGCCACCTCGTCCTTGGGGCGATAGAGTTCCGCGTCGTACATCGAGTGGGCCCGGAAGCGATAGGTGCGGGCCTCGAGCAACACCGGCATGCCCGTGCCGCGGACGAGCTCCACCGCCAGCCGGGCGGCCGCCTCGACGGCCAGCACGTCCATGCCGTCGACGATCATCCCCTCGATGCCGTAGGCCATGGCCTTGCGGTGGATCCAGGGCATCGCCTGATGCCGCTCGAGGGCCGTGCCCATGGCATACAGGTTGTTCTCGCAGAAGAAGAGCACCGGCAGCTTCCAGAGGGCGGCGAGATTCAGCGACTCGTGAAAGGCCCCCTCGGCCACGGCGCCGTCGCCGAAGAAGCAGGCCGTCACGTGCGGCCGCTGCTCGAGCCGGTCGGCAAGCGCTAGGCCGACGGCCAGGGGCAGGCCTCCGGCCACGATCGCGTCGCCGCCGTAGAACCGCCGGGCCGCATCGACGAGATGCATCGACCCGCCCCGGCCTCGGCAGCAGCCCCCCGAGCGGCCGAACATCTCGGCCATCACCGCGGCCGGCGCCAGGCCCCGCAGGAGGGCGTGGGCATGCTCGCGGTAGGCGGCCACGACGCGGTCCTCGGGCTCGAGCGCCGCGATCCCGCCCACGGCCGTGGCCTCCTGGCCGATGCCCAGATGGAGGAAGCCGCGGATCCTGCCCTGGGTGTAGCACTCCACCGCCCGCTCCTCGAACCGGCGCACGAGCAGCATGTCGGCGAGGAGCCCGCGGGCATGGGCCGGCGCGAGCGCGGGCACGGCGGCCGGGGACAGGATCGGCGCCGTGCCGCTCATGACGGGAACGGCTCCAAGGTCGAGAGATCCCCCTCCGGCAGGCCGAGTTCGCGGGCCTTGAGCAGCCGCCGCATGATCTTGCCGCTGCGGGTCCGCGGGAGGGACGGGACGAACTCGATCTCCTTGGGGGCCACGGCGGCCCCGAGCCGCTGGCGGGCGAAGCCGAGCAGCTCGCGCTTGAGGTCGTCATCGGGGGTGCGGGAGTCCTTCAGGGCCACGAACGCCTTGATGATCTCGCCGGCGGCGGGGTCGGGCCGGCCGATCACGCCCGCCTCGGCGACCGCCGCATGCTCGAGCAGCACGCTCTCCACCTCGAAGGGGCCCACGAGATGGCCGCAGGTCTTGATCACGTCGTCCCGCCGGCCGACGAACCAGAAGTAGCCCTCGGCGTCGCATCGGGCCAGATCGCCCGTGAGATACCAGCCGTCGGCGAAGCAGGCGGCGTACCGCGCGGGCTCCCCCACATAGTCGCGGAACATGCTCGGCCAGCCGGTCGCGATCGCGATCTCCCCCTGCACGTCGGGCTCTTCGATCACCCGCACGCAACCCGGCTCCGTCCGCTCGACGATCGCCGCCTCGACGCCGGGCAGCGGCCTGCCCATCGAGCCGGGATGCACCTCCAGCGCCGGCACGTTGGCGATCATGATCCCGCCGGTCTCGGTCTGCCACCAGTTGTCGTGGAAGGGCATCCCGAAGGCCTCGATGCCCCAGACGACGGCCTCGGGATTGAGCGGCTCTCCCACGCTGGCCGCGAACCGCAGGTTCGAGGTGTCGAACTCCCGGGCCAGGGCCGAGCCCGCCCGCATCAGCATCCGGATGGCGGTGGGCGTCGTGTACCACACGCTCACCCGCTCGTCCTGGAGGATCCGGCACCAGCGGCGGGCGTCGAACTCCCCCTCGTCGAGGACGCTCGTGATCCCGCAGCTGAGCGGGGCGATGATCCCGTAGCTCGTGCCCGTGACCCAGCCGGGATCGGCGGTGCACCAGAAGATGTCGTCGTCGTGGAGGTCGAGGGCCAGCCGGCCCGTGGCATGGTGGGCCACGACCGCGTCGTGGACGTGCAGCGCGCCCTTGGGCAGGCCCGTGGTGCCGCTCGTGAAGTGGAGCAGGGCCGGATCGTCGGGAGCGGTGGGCGGGATCGTGAACTCGGGCGACGCGGCGGCCAAGAGCTCGTGCCAGTCGAGGACGCCCGCGGGCAGGGGCGCCGCCTCGTCGGGCACGACGATCACGTGCTCCACCGACGCGAGCGCCCCGCGGACGCGGGCGAGTCGGCGGCGATAGAGCGTCTGCGTGGTGACGAGCACGCGGGGCCGCCCGATCGTCGCCCGCGCGAGAATCGGCTCCGGCCCGAACGCGGCGAACAGCGGGGCGACGACGGCCCGGGCCTTGAGGCCCCCGAGCGTCGCGATGACGAGTTCGGGGATCCGCCCGGCGAGCACGAACACCCGGTCGCCCGCGGTGACGCCGAGCGTCTGGAGCACGTTGGCGAACCGGGCCGTCTGGTCGGCCAGTTCGGCGTAGTCGATGTCGCGCCGGACGCCGAGCCGGGAAATGCACCGCAGGGCCACGTGGTGCCGGCGGCCCCCCGCCGCGTGGCGATCGACCGTCTCGTGCGCGATGTTGAGACCGCGGCCGTCGGGCAGCCCGTCGAGCCAGCGGCGGGCCTCGGCCCAGGAGAAGTCGCGGCAGGCCGCCTCGTAGTCGGGGAGGTTCGGCGCGACGGCGGGTCCGCTCGTGGTCCGCATGGAGGCTGCCCCGGGGAAGGACGCGCTCCATGCGACGGCTGGAAACTCTCGTGCGGAAGTATTCGCGGCGCAGGCCGCCGCGGGCAAGTGGCCGGTGGGTTACGGGGCCGACGCGGCGATCGCCTCGGCGACGGTCTTGCGGCCGAGGGGCGGCTTGTCGGCGAAGGGGCCGTCAACGCTGCCCTTGGGCCAGGTGGCCGGATCGGCGTAGAGCCCGTCGTCCTCGAACTCCGCCTGCAGCCGACCGATCTCGGCTCTGAGGTCTGCGAACACCTCGGCCACCTCGGGCTGCGCGGCCGCGGCGGGATCGAAGAGCAGGTTGTGCTGCTCGCTCGGGTCGGTCCGCAGGTCGAAGAGTTCCCAGGCGTCCTTCGTCCAGTAGTGGATCAGCTTGTGGGTGGCGGTGCGCACCCCGCAGTGCTGCCGCGTGTTGTGATGGCCGGGGTCGTGGTAGTAGCGGTAGTAGATGGTCCGGCGCCAGTCGGCCGGCCGTTCGCCGCGGAGCAGGGGGGCCAGGCTCCGGCCCTGCATGGACGCGGGAATCGGCAGGCCGGCCAGGTCGAGGAAGGTCGGCGCGAGGTCGATGTTGGCCACGAACTCTTCGGGCGTGACCCCGGCCCGGATGCCCGGCCCGCGGGCGATCAGCGGCACCCGCAGGCCCGGCTCGTACATGAACCGCTTGTCGTAGAGGCCGAGGTCGCCGAGATACCAGCCGTTGTCGGCGGAATACATCACGATCGTGTCGGCGGCGAGGCCCTCGTCGTCGAGATAGTCGAGCAGCCGGCCGACCCCGTCGTCGACGCCCTGGACGCAGGCGAGGTAGTCACGCATGTATCGCTGATACTTCCACTTCACGAGGTCGCGGCCCGTGAGCACGACGCCGTCGACCTCGACCTCGTCGGGGCAGGCCGCGAGCCACTCGTTCCGGGCCGTGCCCGCCAGGCCGGGGGGCGGCTCGAGCTTGAGGTCGGACCGGCGGAGGTCGCGGGCGATCGTCTGACGGTTGTCCGGCAGCGCCGCGGGCCGGGTGGCGTAGTCATCCCAGAGCGTGGCTGGCTCCGGGATCACGGCATCCTTGAAGCGGGCCTGGTTCCGGGCGTCGGGCTGCCAGCTGCGGTGGGGCGCCTTCTGGTGGACCATCAGGAAGAACGGCCGGTCGGCCGGCCTGGTCTCGAGAAACTCGAGGGCCAGTGCGGTGGTGATCTCGGTGCAATGCCCCGCGATCGTGAGCGAGTGACCGGGCACGAGAAACTGCGGGTCGTGATACTCGCCCTGCCCGGGCAGCACGATCCAGCGATCGAAGCCGGTCGGGTCGCTGCCCAGATGCCACTTGCCCACGATGCCCGTGTGGTAGCCGCCGGCCTGGAGCCGCTTGGCGACGTGGTCGCGCGAGCCGTCGAAGCGGTTGAAGACGGGCACTCCGTTCTTGTGCGAATACTGCCCGGTCAGCAGCGTGGCCCGGCTGGGCGAGCAGATCGAGTTGGTGACGAAGGAGTTCGTGAATCGGGCCCCGCCGGCCGCCAGCCGGTCGAGGTGGGGCGTCTGGTTCACCTTCGAGCCATAGGCCGAGATGGCGTGTTCGGCGTGGTCGTCGGAGAAGATGAAGATGATGTTGGGTCGCTTCGGGGTCTCGGCCGTGGCGACGGCGGCCAGGAGGGATGCGAGCGAGACGACCACCGAGCGAATCATGCGGGCTCCCCTGCGTGACGACTGCTCTGGCGGATTGTCGGACTCGGTGATGCGCCTGTCAAAAATGCCCGCCCAGGAGTCGGGTCGCGCCGTGACCGGATCACGTTGGCCGTCGGCTTTGGGCTGCGCGGGCTCGGGGTTGCCCGCCCAGGAGTCCGGTCACGCCGTGACCGGATCACGTTGGAAGTGGCGTGTTCTCTGATCCGGTTCCGGCGGAACCGGGCTCCTGAGGAGCGGCGCGCTAGCCCAGCGTGGGGCGGAACTGCTTGGCGTACTTCGCCGGAGTCATGCCGGTGATGAGGCTGAAGAGCCGGGTGAAGTGGCTCTGCGACGAGAACCCGAGGTCGAGTGAGATGTCGGCCAGCGAGGCCGTGGGCGACTTGAGCAACTCGAAGGCCCGTCGCAGGCGGCGCCGGTTGATGAAACGGTGCAGGCTCAGGCCCGTCGAGAGGCGAAACTTCTTGGCGAAGTGGCTCGGCGAAAGCCCGACCATCAGAGCCATTTCGGCGAGGCTCGGGGCGATCCGGAGGTGCTCGTCGATGTAGTGCACGAGGTTCGAGAGCGTGCGGCGGTCGAAGAAGCTCGCGTCGGCATGCCAGTCGGGCCGTCTTCCGCCCGCGCATTCCGCGAGCCGCAGCACGAACCGGCGGGCGGCTTCGTCCGCGGCGACGTCGGCGTCGGCTCTGGCCACGGTCGCCGCGAGGCGGGTCAGGCACGCCTGGAGAATCGGGTCGTCGTGGGCGAGCAGGCGCCGAAGTTCCGCGGGTTCGGCGAGGCCCTCCGAGTTCAGGCATGCCTCGAGGTGACGCCGCGGGATCAGGAACACCTGCGACTGGAAGTCGGGCGACATGGTCGTGACGAAGGTGCGGTCCTCGCCGTCCGCGGGCAGGAAGTGCACCGTGCTGGTCGGTTCTTCCCAACTGAGTTCACGGGCCCGGCAGATGCTGCGAATGGCATGCCGCCCGCGCGCCGTGAGGCTCACCGCATGGGCGACGCACGTCATGGTGACCACCAGCGGCTTCTGCGGGGCGTTGCCCGCGATGCAGAGGTGGAACCACGAGTGCTGTGGAAACGGCGAAGGCTTCGCGCCGTCCATGCGATGAACCCCAGAGGCTTCCCGAAGTTATCGGGTCTCCCATGCCCGCACCAACAGTCACGGCACGTTTGGTCATCGTTGATCGGCCGCGTCGACGAGCCTGGCGTGCGTTCTCGAAGTCCGTGAGCATCTGGTGAAAAAACCGAGGTTTCAGCAAGATCGTCCCGCATGGGCGTCTCTATCAGACCATCACTGCCGGGCGGGGAGGCTCGGCTTCATCCTGGGGACAAGGAGGACGCCATGCAGACACCGAATCCATTCGTGCTCGCCAAGGCCGCGGTTCTCACCCTCGCCGAGATCAAGGCGACGACGGAAGCCTTCGATCGCGGCGAAGCGAACGCTCACGACACGCTCGAGGCGATCGCTGAGGCCGTCGCCGAGTACCAGGCCGAGCGCGAACCGCGGCGCGAGGCCGCCTAGGGCCGGCCCCAGGAGCCCGGTTCCGCCGGAACCGGGTCAGAAACGACGCGGCGTCCAGTGCGATCCGGTCACGGCGTGACCGGACTCCTGAGCCGGTCAGAAACGACGCGGCGTCCGGTGCGATCCGGTCACGGCGTGACGCCCAGGAGCCCGGTTCCGCCGGAACCGGGTCAGGCCTGGCGGGCGGCGCGGCGCTGGTGGCGGGGCCGGATCACGTCGGTCGCCAGGCCGAGCCGCTCGAGCAGGAGGATCACGTAGTACGTCACGTCGATCTCCCACCAGCGATGCTGCACGCTGGCGCTGGCCGGGTCGTGGTGATGGTTGTTGTGCCAGCCCTCGCCCATGGCCACGAGCCCCACGAACCAGTTGTTGCGGCTGTCTTCGCCCGTCTCGTAGTTGCGATAGCCGAACAGGTGGGTCAGGGAGTTGACGCTCCAGGTGATGTGCCAGACGAGCACGGTGCGGACCAAGACGCCCCACACGAGCCAGCTGGCGGCAAGCTGCCGGGCCGCGGCCCAGTCGCCGCCGCAGAGCCGGCCCACCGCGAGCCCGGCTGCCGCGAAGGCGGCGGCGTGGAGCGCGTAGATCACCACGATCGCCATCGGGTGCCGCTCCAGCCAGCGGTAGTAGTCGTCGGCCAGGATGTCGTGGGCGTACTTGTCGAAGTAGGCGAAGGTGCGGCGGTCGGGAGCCCGCCGAAACAGCCAGCCGGCATGCGACCAGCCGATGCCGTCGCGGGGGGAGTGGGGATCCTGCTCGTCGTCGGAGTGGACGTGGTGGAGGCGATGGTTGGCCACCCAGCGGGTGGGCGTGTCTTCGAGCGAGCAGAGGGCGATGGTGGCCAGCGACCGCTCGAGGCCGCGCGGAACCTTGAGGCTCCGATGAGCGAGGAGCCGGTGGTAGCAGAGGTTGATGCCCAGGGTGCCGAACACCATCGTGCCCGCGAGGGCGAGCGTGAGACCCGACCAGCTGAAGCACGAGGGAACGAAGGCGAGGCAGGCCAGCAGGTGGACGGCCACGATCGGGACGAGGTATTCCCAGTGGATGCCCGGGCGGGCAAGGGCGCGAACGCCGACGGCTTGGGCCACGGATTTTTTTCCAGGCAGAAGAGGGGAGCGATTCATGCTCGGCCGGCACGCCGGGTGGCGTGCTGACATCGGACGATCATCGCCAGTGGGGCGAGAGTGAGCAACCCCCGCCGGCTCGGCATCCACGCCCGGGACGATCGCCCGGTGCCGGTTGCGCCGGTCATGCCGGCAGGAAAAGCGCGGTGGCCTGTCGGTCGGTTCTGGCAGGCTGAAAGCCGGCCTCACGATCGAGACCGTGCAGCCGGATCAACAAGCCGGCAGGAAGCCGGCGGCCGCGAGGCGAGGGCACCCGTGGCGTGCCCCTCGCCTCGCCAAGGCTGCACGGGCCATGGATGGCCGTGCAGCCGGATCAACAGATCCGTGGCAGCTGCTCACCGATCGGCAGCGGGATGACCCGCGTGCCGCCGATGGCCGTCCGCAGCGCGACCAGGCCGGGATGGTCGGCCACGACCCGCCCCAGGAGCGTGGCCCGCCGGCCATGATCGTGGGCCCGCATCGCGGCCAGCACGTCGGCGGTGGCGTCGGCTGGCACCACGGCGAGCAGTTTGCCCTCGTTGGCCACCTGGAGCGGATCGAGCCCGAGGATCTCGCAGGCGCTGGCCACGACCGGGGCGACCGGGATCGCCGCCTCGTCGATCTCGATGCCGAGCCGCGCGGCGGCCGCGATCTCATTGAGGCTCGCGGCCACGCCGCCGCGGGTCGGGTCGCGGAGCATGCTGATGCCCGGGCAGGCGGCGAGCATCGCGGTCACCAGGCCGTGGAGGGGCGCCGTGTCGCTCTCGATCGCGGCCTCGAACTCGAGCCCCTCGCGGACGCTCATGATCGCCATGCCGTGGTCGGCGAGCGTGCCGCTCACGAGCACCGCGTCGCCGGGCCGCACCCGTCCGGGGCCGAGGTCGATGCCCGGCGGCACCACGCCGATCCCCGCCGTGGTGATGGTCAGCCCGTCGCCGCGGCCCCGCTCGACCACCTTCGTGTCGCCGGTCACGATCGTCACCCCGGCGTCCCGGGCCGCGGCCGCCATCCGGCCCACGATGCCCGCCAGGTCGGCGATCGCCAGCCCCTCCTCGAGGATGAAGGCGGCCGACAGAAACCGCGGCACCGCACCGCTCATCGCCAGGTCGTTGACCGTGCCGTGGACGGCGAGTTCGCCGATCGAACCGCCCGGGAAGACGAGCGGCCGCACGACATAGGAGTCGGTCGAGAAGGCGAGCCGCCCGCCGGCGGCCAGCGGCCCCGCGAGGTCGAGCACGCTCGAGTCACCGAGCCGCTCGAGCACGGGGTTGCCGAAGGCCGGCAGGAAGACGTGCTCGACGAGATCCCGGGAGAGTGCCCCGCCGCCGCCGTGCCCCATCACGATCTGCGGCCGGTCCCGCAGAGGCACCGGGCAGGTGGCATTCGCGAAGTCGGGCGTGTCACCGTCGGCCATCACGTCCGCCCGGCGTTGTAGTAGGCCGCGCAGGCGCCCTCGCTCGACACCATCGTGGCCCCCAGCGGCGTCCGCGGCGTGCACTCCTTGCCGAAGGCCGGGCACTGGCTCGGCTTGAGCGCCCCCTTGAGCACCTCGCCGCTCTTGCAGAGGGGAGATTCCACGGCCGTGATGCCGCCGAGGTCGAACCGCCGTTCGGCGTCAAAGGCTGCGTAGGCGTCGGCCAGCCGCCAGCCGCTCGCGGGAATCACGCCGATCCCCCGCCAGGCCCGGTCCACCGGGGCGAAGACCTCCGCGATCACGGCCTGCGCCGCCTCGTTGCCCCGCTCGCTGACGACCCGGGGATAGGCGTTCTCCAACTCGTGTCGCCCCTCCTCCAGCTGCAGGACGGCGCGGCGGATGCCCTCGAGCAGGTCGAGCGGCTCGAAGCCGGTGACCACGATCGGCACGCCGAACTCGCCTGCCAGCGGCGGGTATTGCCAGGTGCCCATCACGCTGCAGACGTGGCCCGCGGCCAGGAAGGCGTTCACCCGGTTGCCCGGGGACATCATGATGGCCCGGATCGCCGGCGGCACCAGCACGTGCGAGACGAGCAGGGAGAAGTTCGCGAGCCCCTCCCGGGCCGCGAGCTTCACGGCCATGGCGTTGGCCGGAGCCGTGGTCTCGAAGCCGATCGCCAGGAACACGACCTGCCGCCCGGGATTGGCCCGCGCCAGCTTCACGGCGTCGAGCGGCGAATAGACCACCCGCACGTCGCCGCCGGCCGCCTTGACGGCGAACAGGTCCTCCCGCGAGCCGGGCACACGGAGCATGTCGCCGAAGGAGCAGAGGATCGTGTCGGGCCGCCGGGCGATCACGAGCG
Organism: Planctomycetota bacterium; assembly: GCA_046090525.1. Taxonomy (GTDB): domain Bacteria; phylum Planctomycetota; class Planctomycetia; order Pirellulales; family UBA1268; genus QWPN01. The sequence continues at coordinate 78 of JBJTAA010000354.1, read as the reverse complement.
CCTTGTCGATCGTCTCCAAGGGCGTCACGCAGACCGGGCAGCCCGGCCCGTGGATCATCTCGACCTCCGGCGGCAGCA
>JBJTAA010000353.1:0-2010 GCA_046090525.1 Planctomycetota bacterium | reverse complement strand
GTCGCGACATGGCGGGCGGCGATCAGCTTGTCGAGCTCCTCGCGGAGCCTCGGCAGGATGGCGTCGTAGGGATAAGCCCCGAGTTCAATGCTCCCCTTCTTGAGATTCACGTGGGTCGGGCCGCACCACAGGCCGAGATCGGCGTCGTCGGTCTCGCCTGGGCCGTTCACACGGCAGCCCATCACGGCGATCGTGATCGCGTGCTCACGGGCGTAGGCCGTCATCTCCTTGACCTGCCTCGCCAGGTCGATGAAGGCTTCGTTCTCGACCCGCGAGCAGCTCGGGCAGGAGATGATGTTCAGCGTCGAGAGCCCGTAGTCGACCACGCTGCGGACGCGGCCGGCCGCGATGTCGGCCAGAATCTGGTTGGCCGCCGCGATCTCCATCGGCTTGTCGGCGTTGGAGACGGTGAGCGACACCCGCACGGTGTCGCCGATGCCGCGGGAGATCAGCTGCTCGAAGGCGATCCGCGTCTTGATGATGCCGTCCGGCGGCATGCCCGCCTCCGTCACGCCGAGATGCAGCGGCACATCGGGCCGCTGGGCGGCGAACTGACGGTTCACGTCGATCACCTTCTGTGGATCGGAATCCTTGAGCGAGACGCAGTAGCGGGTGAAGCCGAGCGAATCGAGCAGCGCGCAGTGCTCGAGGGCGCTGGCGAGCATCGGCCCAAGCGAGTCGTCCGGGGCGAACTGCTCCTTCTTGGCCGGATCGACGCTGCCGCAGTTGACGCCCACGCGGAGCGCACAGTCGTTGGCGGCCGCCACGTCGGCGATGAACTTCACCTTCTCCTGCCAGGGCTTCTCCCGCTCGTGGTGGTAGAGGTGGCCCGGGTTGTAGCGGAGCTTGTCGACGTGGGGGGCCACGTCGACGGCCAGGCGGTAGTTTTCCTGGAGGTCGATGGCGAGGTTCGCCTCGGTGCCGGCCCGGATGGCGGGCAGGGCGGCGGCGTCCTTCTTGGAGTCGACGGCGATCCGCACGACCCCGGCGCCGGCGGCGTGGAGGGCGTTGACCTGCTCGAGCGTGGCGGCCACGTCGGCGGTGTGGGTGGCGGTCATGCTCTGCGGGGCGATCGGGTGGTCCGCACCGATGGCGATCCGCCCGATCCGCACTTCCCGCGTGGGATTTCTCCGCAACTCGACCACGGTCTCGCCTCGCGACAGAATCCTCGTTTCAGGCCGCCGGACCTGCCCGGCGGACGCCTCCGAAACCATAGCAGACAGGCCCCGGGCGGCGAACTCCCATGCGGTATGAGCCGGTGCTCCACATCGTCCTGCACGAGCCGGAAATTCCGCCCAACGCGGGCAACATCGGGCGGACCTGCGTGGCGATCGCGGCCAAGATGTGGCTCGTGAAGCCGCTGGGCTTCAGCCTCGACGATTACTACCTGCGTCGGGCGGGGCTCGACTACTGGGACGAGCTCGAGTGGGAGGTGGCCGACGATTGGGCCGCCCTCGAGCGGCGGCTGGCGGAGAGCGGGGCGGGGGAGAAGTGGCTGTTTTCGGCCCGGGCCACGCGGCCGTATACCGACGTGGCCTACCGGCGGGGCGACGTGCTCGTGTTCGGCAGCGAGTCGAAGGGCCTGCCCGACCGGATCAAGGATGCGCATGCCGACCGGCTGCTGACGATTCCCTCGCGGCCGCAGGTGCGGAGCCTGAACCTCGCCAACTGTGCGGCGGTGGTGGCGTTCGAGGCGCTGCGCCAGTGGGGCTCGTAGCCGCGGGCTTCCAGCCCGCGGGCGGCGTCGAGTGGCACGGCTTCGGCGGGCAAGATGCCCGCCGCCACAGGGGGCGCAGTAGCCGCGGGCTTCCAGCCCGCGGGCGGCATCGAGTGGCACGGTTTCGGCGGGCAAGATGTCCGCCGCCACACGCGGCTCACTCCGCCACGGCCTCATAGAGCGGCAGGTGCCGGTAATACACCTCGAGCATCCAGGTGCAGAAGCAGGTGGTGAAGAGCCGGCCGCCGATGTGGCCCCATTTGTCGTTGGCCGGATCCCACGAGCCGGCCTCG
>JBJTAA010000352.1:0-11505 GCA_046090525.1 Planctomycetota bacterium | reverse complement strand
GGTTCCGGCGGAACCGGACTCCAGGGGACACCGATCAGGTGCCGGCGGAACCGGCCTCCAGGGGGACACCGATCCGGTGCAGACAGAGGCAGACTGCAAGTCTGCCCCACGGTTGGGCGACCCCGGCCCCGTGGGGCAGGTTTGTAACCTGCCAAGCCCCACCGATCCGAGGTCGAATCGATCAACGTTACCGGCGCGCCCGGCGACCGACCGGCTGGACGCGGTGATCGAGGGCCTGGGTCTTGCCCCACTTGAGCGCACCGCCGATCGCGGCCGTGATGTAGTCCTTGGCCCGCCCGACGGCCTCCGACAACGAGAGCCCCTGGGCGAGCCCCGTCGCGATCGCGGCGGAATAGGTGCACCCCGTGCCATGGGTGTCCACGCCGCGGCGAAACGGGGCCGCGAACCGCTCGCTGCCATGCGGGGTGACGAGGATGTCGGTGGCCACGCGGCCGCCGAGGTGGCCGCCCTTGAGCAGGAACGCGCAGCCGTGGCGCTCGACGAGCCGCCGCCCCGCCGCCTCCATTCCGGCCAGGTCGCGACAGGGTTGCCCGGAGAGCATCCGCAGTTCGTCGAGATTCGGCGTCACGAGCGTGGCCCGTGGAAAGAGTTCGCGTTCGTAGGCGGCGATCGCCGCCGGTTCGAGGAGCGGGTCGCCGCTCGAGGCGACCATCACCGGGTCGACCACCAGCGGCAGCTTCGGCACGGCGGCCAGGGCCTCCGCCACCGCCCGGATGATGCCCCGCGAGAACAGCATCCCGGTCTTGGCGGCCCGCACCGGAAAGGCCTCGAGGGAGAGCCGCACCTGGGCCGCCACGATGGCCGGCTTCACCGGCTGGATCGCCTCGACGGCCCCGGGCACCTCGGCGACGACGCAGGTGATGGCCGTCTGGGCATAGCCGCCGAGCGCCGTGATGGTCTTGAGATCAGCCTGGGCCCCTGCCCCGCAGGAGTTGTCGGAGCCGGCGATGGTGAGCACGACTGGAGGCTTCATGGCAGCCGGCGCGGCTCACGCCAGTTCGACCGTGCGGCCGGTCTTGAAGGCCTCGTCGGCCGCGAGCACGATCTGCAGGCTGTTGACGGCGTCGGCCATGTGGTCGGAGAGGTCGCGGTCGTTCTGGATCGCGTCGAGAAACAGCTCCTGCTCCAGCCGGCAGAGGCCGTCGTGGTCGGGCTCACCCGAGCAGTCGAGATACTCGTCGGCCCGGGCGAAGGAGCCGTCGGCCGCGAGTGCCGCGTGGTGCACCTTGAGCACCGCCGCCTTGGTGTGGCCCTCGATCTCGTCGGAGCCCGCCTCGCCCTCCTTGACACCGGCGATGCTCACGCAGCCCTTGGGGCCGACCACGTCCTTCACGAAGAAGGCCGTCTCGCTCATCATCGGCCCCCAGCCCGCCTCGTACCAGCCGACCGAGCCGTCGGCGAAGGTCACCTGGAGGTTGCCGTAGTTGTACATGCCGGGCACGAGCTCCTCGGAGAGTCGGGCACCGATCGCCGACACCCGCACCGGCTTCGACCGGGTCATCTGGCACATGACGTCCACGTAGTGCACGCCACAGTCCACGATCGGCGACATCGAGTCCATCAGGGCCTTGTGGGTCTTCCACATCTCGCCCGACGACTGCTGATTGAGGTTCATCCGCATCACGAGCGGCTTGCCGAGCGTGCGGGCGGTCTCGATGAACCGCTTCCAGGTGGGGTGCACCCGGAGGATGTAGCCGACCACGAGCTTCCTGCGGGCCTGCCGGGCCGCCGCCACCACCCGCTCGGCCTCGGCCACGGTCACGGCCACCGGCTTCTCGAGGAACACATGGCAGCCCGCCGCCAAGGCGGCCAGGGCGTAGGCCGCGTGGGTGTCGGGGTAGGTGTTGATCGAGACGGCGTCGGGCTTCGTGGCGGCGAGGGCCTCGTGGTAGTCGGAGAACTGCGGATACTCCGCCCCGACGGCAGCGAGCAGCGCCCGCCGCGACGCGGCGCCGCGGGCGACCACACCCGCGATCTCGAAGCCGGGCATGGCGTGGTAGGCCTTGGCGTGGGAGGTGCCCATGTGGCCGCAGCCGGCGACGAGGACCCTGATCGGCTGGGTTGCCATCGACTCAATCTCCTTCGGTGATGCCCCGGGATGCGGCCCCGCCCGTCAGGCGGCGGCCCGCACCGCCGCCACGATGATGGCCCGCAGCTTCGGCTCGGCCGAGCGGGCCACGGCCAGGATGTGCTCGACCGTGGCCACCTCGAGGGCGTCGGGCAGGCACATGTCGGTGATCACGGAGATGCCGAGCACCCGCATCGAGGAGTGCACCGCCACGAGCACCTCGGGCACGGTCGACATCCCCACGACGTCGGCGCCGATCGTCCGCAGGAAGCGATACTCTGCCCGCGTCTCGAGGTTCGGCCCGGTCACCGCCACGTACACCCCGCGGTGGGCCGTGAAGTCATCGCGGCGGGCCACGGCCAACGCCTGGTCGATGAGCGCGGGCGTGTAGGGGGCCGACATGTCGGGAAACCTCGGCCCGAGCCGCTCGTCGTTGATGCCGATCAGCGGGTTGTCGCCGAGCAGGTTGATGTGGTCCTCGATCACCATCAGGTCGCCGGTGCGATACTGCGGGTTCAGGCCGCCGCAGGCGTTGGTGACCACGAGGAGATCGGCCCCGAGCCGCTTCATCACCCGCACGGGAAAGGTGATCTGCTGGAGCGGATAGCCCTCGTAGGCGTGCATCCGCCCCTCCATCACCACCACCGGCACGCCCTCGAGCCGCCCGCAGACCAGCTGCCCGGCATGGCCGTGGGCCGTCGAGCGGGCGAAGTGCGGGACCTCGTCGTAGGGGATCGTGACCGCGTCGGTCAGGGCCCCGGAGATGCCCCCCAGGCCGCTCCCGAGGATGATCGCGACCCTGGGCGAATCGCTCCAGCGGCCGCGGATGAAGGCCACCGCTTCCGTGATCTTGTCGTATTGGTCGAGCATGCCTGCTCCGGAGTTCGGAACCCGCGACACGCGCCGCCGCGGGGACCGGAATCCTAGCAGCCGCGGTCAGCCGTCGCCCAGCAGCGCCCGAAAGTCGGGGTGCGCCTGGAGCGACTCGAGATCGGGATCGCTCTCCATGTGGTCCAGGTCGTCGTAGCCGAGCAGGACGGCCCGGGAGAGGGAGTCGATCGCCTCCTCCGGCCGCCCCGCGCGGGCCAGCGAACAGGCGAGGTTGTAGCGAGCGAGATAGTCGTCGGGCAGGAGTTCGACCAGCCGGCCGTCGAGCTCGACGGCCCGTTCCAGATCGCCCTTCTTGGACACGAGCTCGGCGAGGATCCTGAGCACGTCGATCGAGTCGGCCTTGCGGGCGAGCAGCCGCTCGAAGAAGTCGATGTCGAAGTCGAGCTGGCCGAGCTTGCCGAACCACGGCTCGGGCCGCCGCCTGCCGGCCGCGGCCTTGCCGCGCGGGGCCGACCCTGCCCCCTGGTCGGGATCGTCAGGCACGAACTGGGGCGTGTCGATCCCCGACATCGGTCGCATCCTCGTGGGGCCGGAGGCTCGCGGCGAGCCCCGGGCGACTACTTGTTCTTGCCGCCGCCCTTGGGCGGGGGCTCGGGCTCCGCGTCGTCCGGATGATCCCAATCCGGATCGGTCTCGTCCTCCTCGAAGTCGTCGTCGAACTCGTCGTCGAAGTCGTCGAAGTTCGACTCCTCTTCGGTGGGCTCCGCCACCGGCAGGTCGTCGTCGATAGGCTCGTCGTCGTCGTCGGGATCGCCGGCCGCGATCACGAGCGGCGGCGCGGGTGGAAGCGCCGGCAGGAGGGCCGGGAGCGACGCGACCGCGGGGAGCCGCGGCAGGACGGGGGCGAGCGGCGGCGACAGGACGATGGTCAAGGCTGCAACCTCGGGGGAATCGATCTCTGGATCAAACAGTCTCCGTGCGACCGCGTCAAGGCTGGCGGCCGCACGGGCGACGGCTCAGGTGTGGTAATCGGCGTTCAAGCGGACGTATTCCGCCGTCAGATCGCTGGAGTAGAAGCGGATCGCCCCCGGACCGGCTCCGACGGACACTTGGATCAGCGTCTCCCGGGCATCCCTGATCGACGCCGAGACCGCGTCGGCGTCGAAGGGCAAGGGCGCCCCGCCCCGGAACAGCGGCGTGCCATTGACCCGCAGCTCGAGCCCCGCCGGGTCGAACGGCACGCCGGCGTAGCCCGCCGCCGACACGATCCGGCCCCAGTTCGGGTCGGCCCCGTGCACGGCCGTCTTCACCAGCGGGCTGTCGGCGATCGAGCGGGCGATCCGGCGGGCATCGTCGCGGTCGCGACAGCCGCTGACCTCGATCCGCATCACGTGGGTCGCCCCCTCGCCGTCGTCGGCCATGTCGCGGGCCAGCCGCTCGCAGGCCTCGCGGATCGCCCGCCCGCAGGCGGCGAGGCCGGCCCCGTGGAGCGTGCCGCCGCCCGCCGCGCCGTTGGCCAACAGCAGCACCGTGTCGTTGGTGCTCATGTGGCCGTCGACGCTCACGCAGTTGAAGCTCTCCTCGGCCGCCTCGGCGAGGAGCCGCTGCGCGTCGGCCGGCTCGAGGGCCGCGTCCACGAGCACCACGCCGAGCATGGTCGCCATCTTGGGACCGATCATCGCCGCCCCCTTGGCCATCGCGAACAGCGTGTAGCCGGTGCCGTCGGCCTCGAACCGCCCGCCGGCGAGCTTGGGACGCGTGTCGGTGGTCATCATGCCGCGGGCCGCGGTCACCGCCGCCGCGTCGTCGGCACCCAGCCGCTCGGCCGCCGCCGCGATCCCCGCCGTGATCTTCGGCAGCGGCAGAAACTCGCCGATGATGCCGGTGGACATCACGAGCACCTCCTCGCCCGCCACGCCGAGGGCCCGGCCGGCCGCCGCCGCCATCGCCCGGGCGTCGTCGAGCCCGCGGGTGCCGGTGCAGGCGTTGGCGTTGCCCGAGTTGATCACGATGCCGCGGAAGCCGCGGCCGGGGGTGAGGGCCCGGTCGTAGGCGACGGGCGCGGCGAACACGAGGTTCGTGGTGTAGACGCCGGCCGCCGTCGCCGGCAGGTCGCTGGCCACGAGCGTCAGGTCCTCGCGGCTCTTGTCCCGCTTGATGCCGGCCTTGACGCCGGCCAAGCGGAAGCCGCGCGGCAGCGGCGGAACCGGGTGGGGAGTGCTCGGATCTGCTGGATTCATGGGGCGCTCGAACTTTCACGCTGCAAGGTGTTGGGGGTCGTCCGCGCGCGGGCTCGGGGTCGCCCATGCCATCTCGCCGGACGCTCCCTCAGGGCATCCTGCCAATGGTGTGCGGGCACACGTTCTGCATAGAAGCCCCCTGGCGCGAGCCGGGGGGATGACGCAATCCACTCCGTTGGTCGTCGGGCCGCTCGGGCTGTCTGGGATGGCAGGCGTCATCCCCCTTGCTTGCGCAAGGGGGCTTGGATGACGGCTGCACACCCCGTGCCGAACAGGATTGGCATCGTGCCCTCCGCTCACTGCGTGCCTGCTGCGCTTTCGCCGGGCACCGATCCGCCGAAGGTGGATTGGTCGGGGCTTCGCTTGCACGCACAGCCCGGCTCCGGGGCACGGGCAACGCCCCGCTCGTCCCTTGTGGCGCCTGGTCGCGCGCCGTTTCATGCCGGTTACGGCTCCGTGCCGAAACAGTGGCCACGGGTCTGTGACCCGTGGAATGCGTCCACCATCCCGATGCGTCTTCAGCGGGATGGAATCCCGCTGCCACTTATTTGCTTTCCGCTGCGCGTGGCCTAGAGCCGGTGGCGGCGGGTGCGGGCGGCGTGGCGCCGCGGCGGCTTCGCCGCCGCGGGCTCGCTGCGCACGGGCTTCGAGGCTCGGTCCGGCTCCGGGCCGCCGAAGAAGAAGGCCTCGGCTGGCCAGAGGTCGGCGGACGGCGGCGGAGCGATCACCTCCACCACCGGCGGCGGGGCCGGCTCGGGCTCCAGCGCCGGCTTGGGCTTGGGGGGGCGTCGCGCCGGCTTCGGGGCCGGGAGCGCGGCCGGCTCGGGGAGGCGGCTCCACCGGAGCGACGGATCGCTCAGCGACCGCACGTGGGCACCGGCCTCGTGGAACATCGTCGCCACGTGGGCATGGCAGGTGAAGACGAGCATCTGTCGGTCGGCTCCCTGCTCGGCCAGAAACTCGACGAGCGTGCGGGCCGCGGCGCGGGCCCTGGTGTCGTCGAAGTTCACGAGCGCGTCGTCCATCACCACCGGCAGCGAGACGTCGTGGCGGCCGAGATCGCGGACAAGCGCCAGCCGCAGGGCGAGGAAGACCTGCTCCCGCGTGCCGCGGCTGAGCCGCTCGGGCTTCCAGACCTGGCCGTCCTGCTCGTGGATCTCGAGCCGCGCCTCGTCCACGGCGGTCGTGATCGAGAGGTAGCGGCCCTCGGTGAGCCGGGCGAGCCACCGGGATGCCTCCCGGAGTACGGGCGGCTGATGATCGCGGGCCACCGCGGCACGGGTCTCTTCGAGCAGGATCCGGGCCCGTTCCAGCACGCGCCGCCGCTCCTGCTGCTCCGCGACGAGCTGCTCGATCGCGGCGAGCTCGGCCTGCACCGCCTCGTTGCCCCGGTCGGCGGCGGCGGCCTCGAGCCGCTTGCCGACGGCGGCCCGCCGCTCGCGGGCCTCGGCCAGGGCCGTGCGGTGCCGGGCCGTGCGGTCGCAGGCCTCCGCCAGCCGCGACTCGAGCGACACGGCCGCGGCGTCGGCCAGCCACTGGTCGAGCTCGGCCGGCTCCGTGGTGCGACGACGGGCGTCCTGCCAGTCGCGCTCGGCCGCCTCGGCGTCGAGCCGGAGCTGCTCGTACTCGGGGCGGCGATCGACCCGCGTGAGAAACTCGTCCTGGTTGGCCACGCCCCAGCGGACGTAGAACTCCCGTACCGCCCGCTCGACGACCTTCACCTGCCGCACCGCGTCGCGGTGCCGGCGGCGGGCGGACTCCAGGCGGCGGGTGAGCGACGCCCGGCGGCGGACGAGCGCCCGGTCGGCATCGAGCCGCTCCTTGAGGATCCGCAGGTGCTCGAGCGGGGTCGACTCCGGCACGAGTTCGCACTCGACGAGCAGTTCGTCGATCCGGCGGCCCGCCGCGGCGAGCTCCTCCCGCTTGTGGCGGGCCTCCTCCGAGAGCCGGCGGCGATCGTCGTCGAGCGTGAGGAGCGTGTGGCGATGGGCGGCGATCTGCCGCACCTCGCGCGGGGAGAGGTTCGTGGGCAGCCCGCGGTGCTCGAGCGCCTTGCGCCAGCGGGCCTTGGCGGCGGCGCGATCCTCGGCCGCCCGCTTCACCGCCTGCTCGGCGGCGGCCACGCGGTCGGCCAGGAGATGCACGGAGCCCTCGCGGCTGGCCAGCTCCTCGAGCCGGTCGAGCTCGGCCTGCGCGGCGGCCAGCCGCCGGTCGAGGCTCGTGGTGGAGTCGGGGCCGAGCCGACCGTCGAGCAGGCCGCACTGCTCGGCCAACTCGTCGCGCTGCTTCTTCACCATCTCGTACTGCCGGCGGCTCGCCTCCAGCCGCGCCGACGCGTTGCGGTCGAGCGACCAGGTGGTGATCGACGCCACGCCCGCGCCGAGTGCCCCCAACGCCGCCATCGCGTAGGCGAGCGAGCCGGTGACTTCCCGCGGCAGCAGGGAGCCCGAGAGCAGCATGCCCGTGCCGATCACGAACAGCCCGCCGAGCGCCACGAGGAGCGGCACCGGGATCAGCTGCGCGTCGAGGCTCTCGGCCATCTCCCCCTCGAGCCGGGTGATGGTGCGGTCGAGCTCCGCGAGCTGGTCGCCGGCCGAGAGCCGCTTGCGGAGCGAGGCCAGCTTCTCGGCCGCCTGATCGATCGCATGCTGGACGGTGATGCCGCCGAGCGTCCGTTCGGCGCCGTCCACCGTGCCGCGGGTGGTGCCCAGCGACCGCCGGGCCTCGACGAGTTCCTTCTTGGCGGCGGCGAGCGCTCGGGAGGCGCGGCTGCAGTCCCGTGCCCGGCTCCGCAGCGGACCGAACGAGAGGGCGAAGCCCTCGGGCAGCAGCACCTCGGGCAGGGAATCGACGTCGAACTCGGAGGGCAACGTGACCGGCACGAGCCGTGACAGGCCCGCGATCCCGACCTGCTCGCCGAATCGGCGGGCGGCGAGCTTGGCGTGGCTCTCGGCGCGGGCCACGTCGGCGGCCAGCCGCTCGAGCCGCGGTTCCTCGTCGGCGAGCGCCGCGATCGCCGCCCGCTTCGACCACACGATCGATTCGGGGGCCAGTTCGCGCAACTGCCGGGCATACTTCGCGCGGTACTTCTTGCGGCCCTTCGCGAGCCGCTCGGCCCGGCGGAGCTTGCGGGCGGCCGACCGCCAGGCGTCGCGGTCGGGGTGCACGAGCGGCACGCTCTCGAGGGCCGCGAGCCGAGCGGCCGTCTGCTTCCAGGCGCGGTGCAGGGGCTCGATCGCGATCACGCCCCGGACCACCGCCTCGGCCTTCTCCGACCGCTCGATGCGGCCGAGGAGCCCCGCGATCTCGGCGTCGAGATGGGCCGCCTCGCTCCACAGCCCGCCGGCCGCGAGGGCCGGCGCGCCCGCGGCCGCGAACCGCTCGGCGAGCGCGGCGCGGCGGGCCTTGAGCGCCGTCAGCGGCGAGACGTCCGGGTCGGCCGAGTCGAGCCGCGCGATCGCGTCCCTGAGATGGGCGATCACCCGGGCCACGTGCGATCGGTCGAGGCCGCTGGCCAGCTCGTAGAGGCGGCTGCCGCAGCCCTCCGGCTCGAGCGTCCGCAGTTCGTGGAGTTCGTCGAGGCCGAAGGCCATCACGCTCGTGAAGGTCGTCTCGTCGATGCCCCCCACGATGTCCTGCAGGTAGTAGCGATGCCGCGGCCCGACGCCGCCGACCGAGTGCCGTGGGTCGATGTCGGTGATTTCGATCAGGTCGCCCTCGTCGCCCCCCAGCCCGACGACGCCGTCGTCGTAGGCCGACTGGGAGAGCTCCGCGAGGTGCGGCCCCTCGTGCCGCCGCTCGATGGCCAGGAGCGTCCGCTCCGGCGGCACCCGCACGAGGAGCCGGCCGGCGCAGGGCAGGCGGGGGTCGAGCACGCCGCGGCGGAAGTTGCCCTCGAAGCCGAAGAAGATCGCCCGCACGAACTCCAGCAGCGTCGTCTTGCCCGTCTCGTTGGTGCCATGCAGCACCTGCACGCCCGGCCCGAGCCCGTCGATCACGACCCGGTCCAGGGCGCCGAACTTCTCGGCCTCGATGCGTTCGATGAACATGCGGCGTGGGCTCCGCGGAGGGCTGGTGGTGGGCGGCCGCCTCGGCCGCCGCTGGTTGGATGGTCAGGTGGACTCGATGAGTTCGAGCGCGACCCAGCCGGCCTGGCGGGCCGCGGTCGGCCGGACGGTCGCTCCGGGGTCATGCTCGATCGCCGCCACGATGTCGGCCAGGGCCGAGGTGAACGACGTGGTCGCACCCGGCTTGCCGCCGGAGCGGGCGTGGCCCAGGGGGGCGAGCGATTCGACCGGATCGGCGACGAGCTCGACCGGCCAGGCACGGAAGCTCTTGGGGTCGAACAGTTCGCGGAGCCGAACCAGCGTCTCGGCGGCGATCTCGCCGACGCGGACCCGGCGGCTCACGCTCGTGCCGCACGCGACCACGCACCGCACGAGCTCGAGCGGCGCCTGTTCGCCCGGCGCCACCTGCTCGATCGCGGTCCAGAGCGCCGTGGCGAGTTCCTCGTCGCCGCCGGCGGGCGACTCCACGTGAATCGTCCGCCAGCCGATCCGCTGCGTGGGAATGTCCCGCCAACTCCCCCGCCAGTCGACATGGGCGGCGTACTCGGCCTCGTCGCCGGCCTGACGGTCGAGCAGCGTGAGCGTGCAGCAGCTCCCCTCGGCCCGCTCGAGCGGCGAGCGGGGCTGGAGCGCCGGCAGGTGGTGGATGCCCGGCGGCAGGGCGGCCCGCCGGCGCGCGGCCCAGATCCAGAACGATCCTGGCTGCGTCCAGGCGGGCGAGGCCGCGGCGGCTGACACGAAGGCCGCGGCCGGGTCGTGCTCACCCGGCCAGACCGTGTCGTCACCGGTCGCGGTCGGGATGGTCGTATCCCAGCCCACGACGATCCGCCGCCACACGCCCGGGCCAGACGGCTCGACGGCCACGGCCGGCACGTGCGCTGAGTCGGGGGCGGCCACGAACTCGACGGCCACGCCGTGGATGTCGAGCTCGAGCGGCGCGTGGGGGGTGGCGAAGAACAGCCCCTGCGGCTCGCCGAACATCCGCGCCAGGTCCTGGCAGGCGACGGCGTCGTCGGAGAGATAGACGGTACGGCAGCCGGCAGCGGCCAGGTCGAGGATCGCCGCTCGCATCGCAGCGGCCTGGGCCGGGCTCGCCCGACGCGGGTCGAGCCAGCGGCCACAGATGACGAGCGCCGACGCCTCGCCGCGCTTGGCCACGGCGACTGCCTCGGCGAACGAATCGGCGGCGGCCCGACCCACGGCTGCGGCGATGGCGCCTGGGGCCGAATCCGGCACTGCCAGCGGACGGTCGATCGCCGGGTCGAAGGCGAACACGATGTCGGCCACGTTCTGCACCCTCCGTGGTGAGCCCCGGGCGGCAACCCGGGCAGATTGGGCATACTGTAGCGGCTCCGGCCTCGGGCCCGCCACGGCAAAAACCCGCCTGAAGTGGCGGCTTCAGGTGGTCAGCGGCGGTGGCGACGCGGCGAAGCCCGCCACGAGCGCGTCGGCCCACCCGGTCTCGGCGGCCGGTCCGCATGCGGCGAGCACGCGGCTTCGCAGGAGCACGCCCTTCTCGATCGCGGCCGAAAACAGCCAGCACGCGACGTCGACTCGGCCTGCTCCCAGGCGGGCCGTGATCCGCCGCGCGTCGGCCGGGTGCACGGCGACGAGCGTGGCCCGCTCGTTTCGCCGCACGAGCAGGCAGGTGGCCTCCGGCGGAAACACCCCGGCACCGGGCGTCGTCCAGGCGATCCGGCCGTTGGCATATCGGCCCGCGAGCAGGTCGCCTGCGGCGAGCGTGCACCGCACCGCGATGGTCGAGTCGCTTTCCACGAGCGACGTCTGCGCCGAAACGACCAGTTCCCACGCCGGCGGCTCGCCGCCGAGCGACCGCCACATCGCGGTCGCCCGCAGCCGGCGCGGATCGGCCGGCTCGTAAACGGCGACACAATCGTCGCCCCGCACCCAATGGTCGATGAGTCGGTTATCGTCGCGCGGCGCCCGCAGGTCGAGGCCGAGAAGGTGGTCACCTCCGGAGACCGTGAGGCCGGCGCCCGGCGCGGCGAGATCGAGGCTGGCGGTCGCGCTGCGAGCGCTGAGGCCGGTGAGCTCCCAGGCGGGCGATCGGGCGACGGATGGCGGGGCTGTTGGCATCTGAGGACACCCGAAGTGCTTGCTGCGGTCTTGATCTCGCAGGTCCCTACCATACCCGAACGCGGTCCGCGCAGCGGACGGCACGTCTGGCGACACCTTCCAGGGCGGCGTCGCACGCAAAAAAGTGGCCATGGGACTCTTGACCCGTGGAGTGCGCCCGCCACCCCGTTCGACGCCCGGT
>JBJTAA010000351.1:0-3023 GCA_046090525.1 Planctomycetota bacterium | reverse complement strand
CTTCGACGAGAAGGTTGACGGCGCGGACCTCGGGCAGCTCCTTGCCGACTGGGGAGATGCGCCCCGACAGGACATCCCGCCCTCGGACTGCCCGCTGGCCCTCATCAATCCTTGAGCGCGTATCATTCGCCGCGAGGGGAGCAGCGTGTGGAACTGCTCCCTTCGCGAGCCCCCGGAAGGCCCCGCTTGTTGACCTCTGGTCCAGGCGGGGCTTCGCTTTTGGCCCCAGCTCGAGCGCCTCGGCAACATGCCACCGGCGCGCAGACGACGCCTCCTGGTGCCTTCCTGGAGGCTCCCGGCGGCGATCCGCAGCGGTGAGGGGGTCCTGGGACCTCCGGCGAAGCCTGCGGTGCCAGGCTGGCTCCCGGCCGGCTGGGGGGCAAACCGGCGCGCAGTGGGAGCGCAGTTCAGGCGTCACGGAACAAGCGGCACCGCGCGGCACTGGAGGGGAGGTGCGGTACAGAGTGCGGTACTTCCTGGCAGATCATCGATCTTTGGCTTGGAAATTGATCTAGGCGGAATCCCTCTCCGCCCACTGAAGAAGAACGCACGTGGTTGTGTTCGCTCGCACCGAGCGGCACAACCACGCTGCGTTTGGGGGGTTACGCGAGGGTCAAACGAAGCGGTGCGAACCGGGGCGGTCGGGTGCTGTGACGCTTTTTGCGCCGCTTTGGGGGCGAAGTGCGTCGCTTTTTGCGTCGCTTTGGGATGCGGGGATCAGGCCCGCTAGACCGCGGCCGATGTCATTCGCCCATCCGCCACAGCCGACGCATCGCGCCGACGAGGCGATCGACCGTCGCAGGGTCCTTGCCCTGCCGCCGGAGCACGTGCCTGGCGATGGCAACCCCGGCCTCGCCCTCTTCGACGATCACGGCGTTCGCGCCGCAGGACACCAGCACGTCGCGTTCCGAGAGGTACCTCGCTCGGGCGATGATGTCGACCTGCTCGTTCGCCTCGCGCGCGGCGCGGACGATGCCCGGGACACAGCCCGGGTCACCGAGCGTGATGGCGAGGTGCACGGCACCGCGAAGGCCGGCGCTCTCCAGCACCTCGGCCCGGCTCGCATCGCCGTAGACAGCAGCTCGGCCCTGCCGGGAGAGGGCGCGGACCGTGTCGATGTTCATCTCCACCACGACGGTGCGGAAGCCTGCCTCAGTCAGCAGGGCGTCCACGAGCCGACCGACCGGCCCATAGCCGACGATGATGGCGCGCGGCCCCGTGCCTGCGTCCCCCCCGGCGGGCACGGGTGATGTTGCGGCTGCCGCACGGCGGGCATGACGGCCGTCGAGCAGGTTCCAGAGCCACGGCACGCGCTGGATCGCCCGCTCGATCCGGTCGACGGACCGGAAGAGAAGCGTGTTCGCGGTGATCGAGATCATCGCGACCGTCACCAGCAGGTCCATGCCGCCTTCATGCAGCAGGCCATGGTCGCTCGCGACCTGACCGAGGATGAACGAGAACTCGCCGATCTGGGCGAGCCCGATCGCCGCCACCAGCGCGGTGCGCACGGGATGGCCCAGCAAGGCCACGATCGCCAACGCCACGAGCGGCTTCACCGCCATCACGACCGCGAGCCCGCCGAGGACGAGCCCGGGTTCCGCAACCACGAATGCCGGATCGACCAGCATCCCGACCGACACGAAGAAGAGCACCGCGAACGCGTCGCGCATCGGCAGCGCATCCGCCGCCGCCTGGTGGCTGGTGGGCGACTGGCCTACCACGATCCCGGCGAGGAATGCGCCGAGCGCCATCGATGCACCGAAGACCTCACCCGAGATCACTGCGATCGCCACGGACAGGACCAGCACCGTCAGGGTGAAGAGTTCCCGCGAGCGGAGCTTGGCGACCTGCTCGAGGATCCACGGCACCGCCCGCGATCCCCCCAGCAGCACGATCGCGACGAGCGCGGCGAGCTTGGCCAGTGCCCAGGCAACCGTCACCCACCATGGCCTGGCGGCATCTGCATCGGCGCCGGAACCATCCGTGGCCCCGCTCGCCATCATCGGGACGATCACCAGGGCGATCACCGTGAGGATGTCCTCCACGATCAGCCAACCCACGGCGACGTGGCCCGCCGGCGATGCGACCATCCCGCGATCGGCCAGCACTCGCAGCAGCACCACCGTGCTCGCCACCGACATGGCCATGCCGATCACGAGCCCGGAGCTGACCGGCCAGCCGAAGGCTGCCAGGATGCCTGCGGCCGCTGCCGTCGCCGCGGCGCTCTGGAGGATCGCGCCCGGGATCGCGATGCGCCGCACCGCCCACAGGTCCTTGAGGTGGAAGTGCAGGCCGACGCCGAACATGAGCAGGATGACACCGAGCTCCGCCAGCTGCTGGGCGAGCGCGGAATCACCCACGAAGCCCGGCGTGTGCGGTCCGATCGCGATGCCCGCGAGGAGGTAGCCGACGATGGGGGACAGCCCGAGACGCCGGGTGACGATGCCCAGGACCCACGCGCACAGCACGCCCGCAGCGAGCGTCGTGAGCAGGGGCATCTGGGTCGCGGCGGCGAGCATGCGGATTTCCGGGGAGAAGGACTCTAGCCGCACCACCGATGCCGGGCGCTCGACTACCCGTCATGCGTCGCCGCGGGCTGACAACTCGACGGGTAAACCGACTCACCCGCGAGGTCCATGACTGCGGCGATGGCGCTCAGGGGGGACTGCCGGAGATGGGCCGTCTCCCGCATGAAGGTGCCGAGCACCGCAGCCAGTGCCCCGAACAGGCTGAGCCGTCGGGGACGGGTGCCGGAGTGAGGGTCCCTGTCGGGGAGCAGGTGGTTCGATCGTGGTCTGCCATGGGTTCGCTCGCCATCAACACGGGTGGCCGGGCGAGGCCTGAGGCGAGCAAGCGCCAGGACCCCAGCCCGGGCGTTCACGGGGAAGCGATCCCGGCGCCCGCGACCGGAGTGGTCACTCGAACCAACAGGGATGGGCTGGTATCGATGGCCCGTACGCGCCAGCTCGACCGCCCGGGCGCTCGGCCCGCCGTGCGCGCTTGCCTGCAGCATCCACAGGATG
>JBJTAA010000350.1:0-4065 GCA_046090525.1 Planctomycetota bacterium | reverse complement strand
CGCGGCTCACGCTCGAGGCGCTGCACATGCACCGCAATCCCGCCAACAACGTGCTCTATCCCTACCGGGCCGGCTTCACAGGCACGGCGATCCAGACGCAGTTGGTGGTGGCGTTCTAGATTCGCGGCCATCCATGGCCCGCGAAGCCCAGGAGTCCGGTCACGCCGTGACCGGATCACGCAGGTTGTCGCGTCAACGCTGACCCGGTTCCGGCGGAACCGGGCTCCTGAGGGTCACGCCGTGACCGGATCACGCAGGTTGCCGCGTCCACACCGACCCGGTTCCGGAGGAACCGGGCTCATGAGAGTCACGTCGTGACCGGATCACGCAGGTCGCCGCGTCCACACCGACCCGGTTCCGGCGGAACCGGGCTCCTGGGGGTCACGCCGTGACCGGATCACGCAGGTTGCCGCGTCAACGCTGACCCGGTTCCGGCGGAACCGGGCTCCTGAGGGTCACGCCGTGACTGGATCACGCAGGTTGCCGCGTCCACACCGACCCGGTTCCGGCGGAACCGGGCTCCTGAGGGTCACGCCGTGACTGGATCACGCAGGTTGCCGCGTCAACACCGACCCGGTTCCGGCGGAACCGGGCTCCTGGGGGGGCTTGCCGATCGGATACAACACCCCACATGGTCCGGCTCGCCCTTCACTGGCAGATCGCGCTCGGCATGGTCGCCGGGGCTGCGATCGGCGTCGCGCTCAACCTGCTGGCCGGAACCGCGACGACCCACTTCGCCACGGGCTTGCCGGCCGGGCTCACGAGCGTCACCGTCACCGACGCCGTCGGCAGGACCGTGATCGAAACGCTGGACGCGGCGGGCCGTGGGGAGCGGATCGAGGTCGGGCTGGCCGCCGCAGCGGCCACGCGATTCGAGTCGGTCGTCGACCTGCGGGCCAAGCGCCCCGACCTGGCGGCCCTCGTCGACCAGGCCCGCCCAGCCCCGGCGAACCTCTGGGGGCGACGCTTCCAGCGGCTCGGCGGGCTGTTCCTGCGGATGCTCAAGATGGTCGCGGTGCCGCTGGTGGTCACGTCGCTCGCCAGCGGCATCATGGGCCTCGGCGGCGCGGCCCGCCTGGGGAGGATGTTCGGCCGCACGCTCACCTACTACGTCGTGACGAGCCTGCTGGCCATCGTCACGGGCATGGCCGCCGTCGCCATCATCCGGCCCGGCCTCGGCGGCCAGCCGCGACCGGGGGCGGGCGCCGCGGCTCCGCTTGCCGGCGGTGGCCTCGCCGACGTGCTGTTTCAGCAAGTCGAGAGCCTGATCCCCGCCAATCCGTTCGCGGCACTCGCCGAGCCCGACTTCCTCTCGATCATCGCGTTTACGCTCGCCTTCGCGATCTTCGCCCTGCGGGTCGGCGGCGAGGCGGCCGCCTGGGTCCAGCGGGCCGCCGACGCGGGCTTCGCCGTGATGATGGCGATGACGCACGCGATCATCCGGCTGGCGCCGCTCGGCGTCTTCTGCCTCGTGGCTGCGACCACGGCCACGCAGGGGGCCGACGTGTTCCGGTCGCTCGCGGCCTACATGCTCACCGTCGCCCTCGGGCTCGTCGTCCATGGCTGCATCACGCTGCCGCTGATCGTCCGCGTCCTGGCCCGCCGGAGCCCCTGGCAGTTCGCCCGGGCCATGTCGCCGGCCCTGCTCACCGCCTTCTCGAGCGCCTCGAGCAACGCCGCCCTCCCGCTCACGCTCGACTGCGCCGAGTCGCGGGCCGGCATTCGCAACCGCGTGGGGTCGTTCGTGCTGCCCCTGGGAGCCACCGTCAACATGGATGGCACCGCGCTCTACGAGGCGGTGGCTGTGTTGTTCATCGCGCAGCTGCACTTCGGACACGACCTGACCCTGGCGCAGCAAGCGGTGGTCTGCGTCACGGCCCTGCTCGCGAGCGTCGGGGCGGCCGGCATCCCGCACGCCGGCCTCGTGATGATGGCGATCATCCTCCAGGCGGTCGGCCTGCCGGCCGAGTCGCAGGGAATCATCCTGGCGGTCGACCGGGTGCTCGACATGGGCCGCACCACCGTCAACGTCTGGAGCGATGCCTGTGGCGCGGCCGTGATCGACACCCTCGAGGGGCCGGATGAGCCCCGCGGCTGAGTTATGGGCTGCCGGCTCGCGATCCGCGGCCCGTGCGGTACGATGCTGCCGATTCGACATGCGAGGACGGCGGGCCAGCGGTGCCGGTGCCATGGATGCAGATCGTCGGTTCTCAGACCTGTCCCCCCGGCGTGGCTTCAGCCTCGTCGAGATGCTGGTGGTGATCGCCATCCTCGGGATGGTCATCGCCCTGCTCCTGCCGGCCGTGCAGTCGGCCCGCGAGGCCGCCCGACGCATGCAGTGCGGCTCGCATCTGCGGCAGCTGGGGATCGCGGTCCACGGCCACGAGCAGTCCCGCCGCCTCCTGCCCACGACCGTGGCCTCGGGCGCCATCGGGGCCTGGGACATGTTCGATCCGCAGGCCGGCACGTCACACTCCTGGATCGTGCAGATCCTGCCCTTCCTCGAGCAGCAGTCGCTCTTCGACCGCTTCGACCTCACGCGCAACCTGTTCGAGCCGCCTCGAGACGGCGGCCCCGGGCCGCAGGCGGAGCGGCCGGAGATCCTCGTCTGCCCGAGCGACGGGGCAGCGGGCGGCTTCACCGAGCCGAGCCTGACCTTCGGCCTGACCTGCGGGCGGGGCAACTACGCCGCTTGGGCGAGCCCGTATCACGTCGATTATCAGCACCTCCATCCGGCGATTCTGGGTTGGCGGGAGCGGCCGCGGTTGACCGACGTCTCCGACGGGTTGCACGGCACGCTGATGGCTTCCGAGGTGCGGGCCGGTCGCAGCCCTGGCGACGCGCGGGGGGCATGGGCCGTGGGCTGGAACGGCGCCTGCGTGCTGGCCTTCGACATGCACCACATCGACGATGAACGCGGCCCCTTTCGGCACTCGTGGATCAGCCTCGGCCACACCCAGCGGCCCAACATCGCTTCCCCCGACATCAACGTCGACGTGCTCTACGCCTGCCCCGATCCCGACGCCGCTGCCAGGGCCGGCATGCCCTGCGCCCGCTGGCAGCCCTTTGGCACGTGGCTCTACCTCTCGAGCGCCCCCCGCAGCCGGCACCCCGGCGGCGTGCAGGCGCTCTGGGGCGACGGCCGCGTGTCCTTTCTGGAGGATGGGATCGACGAGATGGCGATGGCGTATCTGATCGCCATCAACGACGGGCTCCCGGAGGGGCTCCAGGGATCACCCTGACAGCAGCGTCGACTGCGACCCGGTTCTGGCTCAGGAGTCCGGTCACGCCTCAGGAGCCCGGTCACGCCTCAGGAGCCCGGTCACGCCGTGACCGGAGCACATTGGTCTTCACGTTCACGCTGATCCGGTTCCGGCGGAACCGGACTCCTCGGGAACCGGACTCCTCGGGAACCGGGCTCCCGGGGAAACCGGCTCCCCGGGGAGGACGCGGCCCCGCGAAGCCCTGCTACAATCGGCGGTTTTCCCGGCCGGAGCCCGGCCGGGCGATACCGTCAGAGGAATCCGCGTCCGTGCCCCCGAAGCCTGCCTCCAACCGGGCCCAGCAGAAGGCGATCCAGAAGGCCGACACCCTCATCGAGGCGCTCGGCTGGATTCGCAAGTTCCGCGACACCACCACCGTCATCAAGCTCGGCGGCAGCGTGCTCGAGCATCCCGACGCCCTGCGGCACCTGCTGCTCGACATCGTGTTCATGACGACGCTGGGGATGCGGGTGATCGTGGTCCACGGCGGCGGCAAGGCGATCAGCCGGGCGATGGACGAGGCGGGGATCGAGCCGAGGTTCGTCCAGGGGCGGCGCTACACCGACGAGGCCACGCTGGCGATAGTCGAGCGGGTGCTCGCCACGGAGCTCAACCACGAGCTCGTCGCCAAGCTCGAGGAGTACGGCGGGCGGGCGATGTCGCTCAACTTCCTGTCCACGAACGTGCTGTTCGGCGAACGCCTCTCGCTCGCGGGGCCGAATGGCGAGTCGCTCGACCTCGGCCACGTGGGCGAGGTGACCAGGGTCGATCGGCTCACGATCGACAACCTCGCCTACGCCGG
>JBJTAA010000349.1:0-6403 GCA_046090525.1 Planctomycetota bacterium | reverse complement strand
CCGAGACGATCCTGGCGCAGGCCGATGGGCCGACGAGCGCCGGCCTCACGGCCGAGGAACTCTTCTCGCTCTTCGAGCACGAGCCACCCCGCCGCGCCGCGGCCTGACGGCGATCGCCAACGGGAGTCCGGTCACGCCGTGACCGGATCACGCACCCCGGGAGTCCGGTCACGCCGTGACCGGATCACGCTTGACGTCGCGCAAACGCTGACCCGGTTCCGGCGGAACCGGGCTCCGGGGGGCCAGCAACGCCGCTCGATTGGCACGGGCAACACCTCGCAACCCCGCGCAGTTCTTGTCTCGTGCACGTAGCCGCGGGCAGCTTGCCCGCGGAATCCGCTGGCCAGCTTGTTCCGCATTCGGCGGGCAGGATGCCCGCCGCTACGCGGGGCGCCCAGCGGGACGTCGCGTGTGGTAGCCGCGGGCAGATTTTTCCCGCGGACTCAGTTCGCAGTGCCCGATCTCCCTCACGGCGGTGCCCGAAACTGCGCGGCGCATGCTTGGGACTTCCCGAGAGCCGTGGTACAACGCTTCGCAAGGTGGGTGGCTTTCGGGGCCGTCCCCGCCTGATCCGGCATTCTCCCACTCACGAGGAGCCAGCCATGATGCAGCGTCAATCGCGTGCACCGTCCCGCCGCGACTTTCTCCGCGGCAGCCTCGCCGCCAGCGCCGCGTTCGCCGCTCCCACGATCATTCCCTCGTCGGCGCTCGGCCTCGACGGGGCGGTGCCGCCGAGCGAGCGGATCGTCGTGGGGGGCATCGGGATCGGCCGGCGGGGCGAGTACGACCTGGGCTGCTTCCTGCAGCAGGCCGATGTCCAGTTCGCCGCCGTCTGCGACGTGAAGGAGGGACGCCGGACCCACCTCAAGGGCTTGATCGACAAGCATCACGGCACGACGGCCTGCGCCACCTATCGCGACTTTCGGGAACTGCTCGATCGCGACGACATCGACGCCGTCTTGATCGCGACCGGGCCCAACTGGCACGGGCTGATGTCGATGCTCGCGGCCCAGGCGGGCAAGGACGTCTACTGCGAGAAGCCCTGCACGAAGACCATCGTCGAGACGCTCGTGCACCGTGACACGATGCGCCGCTGCGGGACCGTCTTCCAGGCGGGCACCCAGCGGCGGAACCTGCCCCACTTCGCCTTCGCCTGCGAACTCGCCCGCACCGGGCGACTGGGAAGGGTCACGCGGGTCTACGCGCATCCCCGCGGCCTGACGGCGATGACGAGCGGCTGGCTGCCCGAGGAGCCGGCGCCCGACGCGAAGGTCGACGATTGGGACATGTACCTCGGTCCCGCGGCCTGGCGGCCGTTCAACGCCCGCACGCTCGCCGATGGCTTCAACTTCGAGAAGGGGGGCGGCCTCGTCGGCGGTGGCGTGCTGGAGTGGGGCTCGCACTGCGTCGATCTCTGCCAGTGGGCGGTGAACGACTGCCCGCCGCCGGTGGAATACAACCCGCCCAAGGACGACGAGCTCGTCTGCCGCTATGCCGATGGCTGCGAGCTCGTGTTTCGCGAGAAGGGCTGGATCCCGCTCGGCTCCTGCCCCGTGCGCTTCGAGGGCACCGACGGCTGGGTGGAGGCGGGCGACAGCGGCAAGCTCGTGCTCTCCTCGCCGGAGCTGCTCGCCGGCCGCAAGGTGGAGGAAATCGACGGCTACCCCGCCACGTTCCACGTGCGCGACTTCCTCGACTGCGTGAAGACCCGCGGCAAGCCCAAGGGCAACGCGGATGCCGCCTGCAACGCCCATCTCGCGTGCCACGCGGCGAACATCGCGATCTACCTGGGGCGGCCGGTGAAGCTCGACCTCGAGACCTACCGGTTCATCGACGACGAGGCGGCCAATCGGCTGCGGTCGGAGGCGCGGCGCGAGCCGTGGCACGCATGACCACCGCGAACGTGGGCAAGGAGACGATCGGCATGACGATGCTGCGATGCACCCGGGCGGCCCGGACGGCCATCAGGGCGGCTTTGATGAGCCTGGCTGTGATGTGCTCGGCCGCCTCGGCCGCTCCCGGGCCGGCGTCGAGCGAGGCGGAGTTGCTCGCCGTGCTGCGGAGCGATGCGCCGGAGGCCGACAAGGCGATCACGTGCAAGTTTCTGGCCGTCAACGGCTCGGCGGCGGCGGTGCGCGATCTGGCGGGCCTGCTCTCGAATCCGCGGCTGGCATCCTGGGCCCGGATCGCCCTGGAGGCGATTCCCGGCGCCGAGGCCTCCGCGGCGCTCCGCGACGCGGCCGGCACGCTCGAGGGCCGGCTCCTCGTGGGCGTGCTGACATCCCTCGGCATGCGCGGCGACACGGCCGCGGTGCCGCTGTTGGCCGGCAAACTCTCCGCCGAGGACGGCGAGGTGGCGGCGGCGGCTGCCTGGTCGCTCGGTCAGATCGCCTCGCCGGAAGCGGGCGTCCTCCTGGCCGGGGCCATGGAGAAGGCGTCGTCCCCGGAGCGGCTCGATGCCCTGGCCCGGGCGGCGGTGCTCTGCGCCGCCAATCTCCACGCGGCCGGCAAGAGCGACGAGGCCGTGGCGCTCTACGGCGTCGTGCGGGCGGCCGAGGTCAACGAGCAGCGCCGGGCCGAGGCGATCCGCGGCACGATCATCGCCAAGGGAACGGGCGGCATCCCGCTGCTCGTCGAGACGCTCCGCTCGCCCACGAAGCGGCTGGCGAACATGGCCGTGTACACGGCCCGTGACCTGGGCCGGGGCGACGCCGCCGACGAGGCGCTCGCCGCCGAGGTCGATGCGGCCCTCGTCAAGCAGCTCGACATGGCCGCCGCCGAGGGCGCGATCGACCGGGCGACGATCCTGATCGACGTGCTCGCCGAGCGGAATGCGGGCGGGGCGAGCGAGCCGGTGCGGGCCGCCTTGGCGAAGACGGCCGGTCCGGGCGCCAAGCCGATCCGCCTGGCTGCCATCGAGGCGCTTGGCCGCGCCGGCGACGCCAAGGTGGTCGGAGCCCTGCTGCTGGCCGCGGCCGACGAGGATCCCGGGATCGCCGACACCGCCCGGGCCGCCGTCGCGGCGCTCCCCGGCGAGGCGGTGGATCGCGAGATCGTCGGCCGGCTTGCCGGTGCCGACGCCACCCTGCTGCCGGCGCTCGTCGAGCTCGTCGGCCGGCGTCGGATCGCCGCCGACAAGCAACTCCTGCCGCTCGTCGAGCATCCCGAGGCCAAGGTCCGCACCGCCACGCTCGTCGCCCTCGGGCCGACGGTCGAGCTCGCCAATCTCGACGTGTTGATCACCGCCGCGACCGCCCCGAAGAGCGATGGGGAGGGCGAGGCGGCCCGCAAGGCGCTGGCCGAGGCGAGCGTGCGGATGCCCGACCGCGAGGGCTGCGCGGCCAAGCTGGCGACGGCCCTCGACAAGGCGCCGGCCGAGGCGAAGGTGATGCTGCTTGACGTGATCGGTGCGGTGGGCGGCACGCGGGCCGTCGCGGAGATGGCCGCGGCGGGCCGCTCCGGCCAGGAGACCCTCGAGGACGCCGCCACGCGGCTCCTGGGCAAGTGGATGACGGTCGACGCGGCCCCCGTGCTCCTCGAGATCGCCACGGCGGAGCCGGGGGGCAAGTTCAAGACCCGGGCGCTGCGCGGCTACCTGCGGATCGCGCGACAGTTCGTGCTGCCCGACGCCGAGCGGGCGGAGATGTGCCGCAAGGCGCTCGCCGCGGCCCGGGAAGACGCCGACCGCAAGGCGGTGCTCGAGATTCTCGTGCGGTATCCGAGTGCCGCGACGCTTGTGGTGGCCGAGGAGGCGGCCAAGCTGCCGGGCCTCGAGGCCGACGCCCGCAAGGCGGCCGACGAGATCCGCGGCAAGCTCGAGCCGGCGAAGAAGGCGGGTTGAGGCTGCCGTTGGCAGTTCACCCCCAGGAGTCAGGTCACGCCGTGACCGGATCACGCGAGCTATCGCTCGATCGCCGACCGGTTCCGGCGGAACCGGGCTCCTGGGAGACACGCCGTGAACGGATCACCCGCGACGCCGCGTCGCCACTGGCCCGGTTCTGGCTCAGGAGTCCGGTCACGCCGTGACCGGATCACGCGAGACATCGCTCGATCGCCGACCGGTTCCGGCGGAACCGGGCTCCTGGGAGTCACGCCGGCTGCAGAGCCGATCAATCCGCGCCGGCAGACTCTTGCCCGCATCAATGCGCATATACTCGAGACCTGTCCTCGGAGAGCACACATGCGATTCATGGCGTCTCTGGTCCTCTGCCTCCTCGTCACGGCCTCGTCCGGCCGCGCCGCCGAGGTCAAGTTCGAGAAGCAGGTGATCAGCGAGCGGTTCCTCGCCGAAGGCTGTGCCGTGGCCGACTTCGACAAGGACGGGCACGCCGATATCGCCGCGGGCAACCTGATCTGGCACGGGCCCGACTTCGCCCGCCACACCGAGTACACGCCGCCGCGCGAGAACGCCGACGGCCCGGCCAAGACGCCCTACGACCCGGCCCGCGGCTACTCCAACTACTTCCTCGCGTTCGCCCACGACTTCGACGGCGACGGCTGGCAGGACATCCTCGTCTACGACCTGCCGGGCGAGCCGGCCGTGGTGTTCGTGAATCCGCAGGGCAGGGGGGAGCCGTGGGCCAGGCACTCCGTCTTCGACGTGGCTGACGGCGAGTCGCCGGGGCTCGTCGACATCACGGGCGACGGCAAGCCGGAACTGTTCTGCCAGTCCAGCGGGCCGGAACTCGGCGGGCGACTGGGCTTCGCCGAGCTCGACTGGCAGAGCCCGTTTGCCAAGGCCCGCTTCCGGCCGATCACACCGCGGAGCCCCGAGAACGACAAGAAGTATTTCCGCTACACGCACGGCGCGGGCGTCGGCGACGTCAACGGCGACGGCCGGGTCGACATCCTCTCCAAGGACGGCTGGTTCGAGCACCCGGCCGCCGACGCGGCGGACGCGATCTGGCCGTTCCACCCCGGGCCGTTCGGCCCGGCGGACGGCCGCGGCGGCGCCCAGATGCTCGTCTACGATGTCGATGGCGACGGAAAGAACGACGTCGTCACCAGTTACGACGCCCACGGCTACGGGCTCGGCTGGTTTCGGCAGGAGGCCGACGGCTCCTTCGCGGAGCATCGGTTCGTGGGCAGCAAGCCGGAGGAGAGCCCGCAGGGCGTCTGCTTCAGCCAGCCGCACGCACTCGCCGCCGCCGACATCGACGGCGACGGCCTGACCGACGTCGCCACGGGCAAGCGACGCTGGGCCCACGGGCCGAACGGCGATCCGGAGCCGAACGCGGCGCCCGTCCTCTACTGGTTCCGGCTGGTCCGGGACGGCAAGGGTGGAGCCACGTTCGAGCCGCACCTGATCGACGACGACAGCGGCGTGGGCACGCAGGTGACCGTGGCCGATCTCAACGGTGACGGCAAGCCCGACATCGCCGTCGCCAACAAGCGAGGCGTGTTCGCGTTCCGGCAGAAGTGAGGGCCCGCCGCTCCAGGGGTCCGGTCACGCCGTGACCGGATCACGTCCAGCGGTGCAGGCGTCGTGGGTGACCCGGGCTCGGGCTTGCCCTTGCCATCTCGCCGGACGCTCGCTCAGGGCATCCTTGCCCTTCGCTCGCTCGATGCTGGCCTTCGCTTTCGCCATCCTGGCTGCGCTCGGCCAGCAACGCCGCTCGATTGGCACGGGCAACCCCTCGCCGTCCGGCGGAGGCGCAGCGTCGCCGGCTTCCGGCCCGCGGAATGCATGTCGGGGGCAGGAACCGTTTCCACCGGCACGAACCCGCCGCTACTCACTCGGCTCCAGCCGGAGCATCGGCTTGAGGCGGCGGTAGGTGGCCGGGCCGATGCCCTCCACCTCGAGCAGGTCGGTGAGCCGCGCGTAGGGCCGCTTCTCGATGATCCGATTGGCGAGCGTCTCGCCGATGCCCGGCAGCCGCATCAGCTCGCTGCGGGGGGCCGAGTTGACGTCGACGGTGAAGTTCGCCGGCGGTTCGCCCTTGCCGAGGGCCACCTGGAGCTCCCGCTCCTCGTCGCGCTCGAGCTGCCGCTCGACGGGGAGCGAATCCCAGTCGGTGTGGGCCCAGATCCCCGTGCCCGCCGCGGCGGCCCGCAGTTCCAGGTCGCCGAGCATCTCCCGGTAGTCGTCGGCCGTCTCGCCGGTGAGCGTGCTGCGGCTCACGCCGAAGGCCCGGGCCAGCCCCTTGGCGACGAGGTGGGCGGCGAGGTCGCGGCCATCGGAGTCCTGCACGAAGGCGTAGACCCGCGCGAACCGGGCGTCGCCCCGGGCGTCGGCGAAACTCGTGTGGATCGTGAACGGCCGGGCGAGGAAGGCCCGCGTCTCCGCCGTCGCCCGGCGGCCGTAGTCCTTGGCGAACTCGATCGCGGCGGTGGCGTCGGGTTTCACCCGCGTGATCCCGAAGTAACGCCGCTGGCTGCGGAGCCGGCGGGCGTCGGTCTCGTC
>JBJTAA010000348.1:0-3273 GCA_046090525.1 Planctomycetota bacterium | reverse complement strand
CCAGCAGGCGGTGCCCCAGGCGAGGCCGCCGCCGAAGCCGCAGACCACGACCGTGCTCTCCGGCCCGATGCGGCCGGTTCTCCAGGCCTCGTCGAGGGCCAGGGGGATCGAGCCGCTCGAGGTATTGCCGTAGCGGTCGAGATTCATGACCACCTTCTCGGCCGGCAGGTTCAACGCCGTGCGGATGCCGTCGATGATCCGGGCGTTGGCCTGGTGGAGCACGAACAGGTCGATCTGCTCGAGGGCCAGGCCCGCCCGCCGGACCACCGCGGCAATGTTCTCCTCGGCCAGCCGGATGGCCCACTTGAAGACGGCCCGGCCGTCCATCTGCATGAACTGCTCCCGGCGGGCGGCCCCCTCCACCGTGGTCGGCCGCCGCGAGCCGCTCATCGGGCAGGCGAGCAGCCCGGCGCCGCGGCCGTCAGAGCCGAGCGCGAAGGCGAGCAGGCCCCGCTCGCGGCCGGGCGGGGCCGGGCCGGTCGACTCCAGCAGGACGGCGCCGGCGCCGTCGCCGAACAGCGGCCAGGTCTTCACGTCCTCCGGATCGACGACGCGGGAGTTGGTGTCGGCGCCGATCACCAGGGGCAGCCGGCTCGTGCCGGCGGCTACGAACTGGGCCGCCGTCGTCAGGGCGTAGGCGAAGCCGGCGCAGGCGGCGGTCACGTCCATGGCCGGGGCATCGAGGCCGAGTGACTCCTGCACGATGCAGGCCGTGGAGGGAATGCACATGTCGGGCGTGAAGGTGCCGAGCACGAGCAGATCGACGTCGGCCGCCGCCACGCCGGCCTGTGCGAGCGCCGCCCGGCCGGCCGCCGCCGCCAGATCGCTCGTGGCCACCTCCGGCGGGGCGTGCCGCCGCTCGTGGATGCCGGAGCGGGATGCGATCCACTCCGGGTCGCAGCCGAGGCGGGCCAGGTCGGCGTTGGTCACGACCCTGTCGGGCACCGCGCTGCCGATCCCGGCCAACCGAAATCCCACGGCCCGGCCAAAGCGGGAAGGCCGCGGCGAGGTGAGGATCTCGGACATGCGAAGGTCGGCGCTGGGGCCGTGACCGCTGGGTTCAGGGCGTCGCCGGAGCCGGTGGCGGCTCGTCGGCGGGCTTGGCCTGGATCACGTCGGCCCGCCCGAGCCGGATCTTCGCATATTCCGAGTCCGAGACCACGTAGTACCAGTCGGCGAACCGGCTGTTGAGCTCCCGCACCCGCTTCTGGGCCGCCTTGACCTTTTCGTCGTAGGCCTCCTGGGCGAGCCGGTTTTCCCGCTCGACCCGCCGCCGTTCCTCGAGGGCCGCCTGGGCCTTCGCCTCGGCCTCATCGGCCTTGGAAAGCGCGTCGCCAGCCTCGGCGCCACCCTCACCCTCGGCGGGCTTCTCGTCGCCGGGCTGCTTGCCGTCGTCCTCCTTGGCCTGCCCGTCCTTGGCCTGCTCGTCCTTGGCCTGCTCCGCATCCTCGGGCACCTCCGGGACCGGCTGCAGCTGTGGTTTCTCGAGCAGCGCCTCGTTGAACCGTGCCAGGACGAACAGATACCGGCCGCCACGGCCGGCCGCCGCCTCGTCGCCCTCGGCATCCTCCTTGGTGCCTTCGTCGCCCGCCACCGTGGTGGTGTTGCCGAACCGCAGCAGATACTCGACGCCGTCCTTCATGCCCACGACGGTCTCGCCGCTCGAGGACAGCACCTCGCCGGACTCCACGGGGAAGAAGCCCCGCTGTGCCAGCGACATCACGGCCTCTTCGTCGTCGGTGAACTTCTTGTCGGCCTTGAGCTCGGCGCTCAGTCCGGCCGGCTTGCGGACCACGTCCACGATCTTGAGGTCACCGAGGCCGTTGCGCAGGTCATTGAGCTTCGTCGACGCGAGTTCCTCGCCCGCGGCGAGCTCCTTCTTCTCCGGCTTGTTGCCCTTGCCGAAATCGGTGAGCCCGACGAGCGACCACTTGGCCTCCTTGTCGTCGTAGGCCAGCTCGATCAGGCTCGTACGGTCGATCGCGATCGTGGGGGCGCCTCCCTGGCCGATGCCCAGCGACCAGCTCGAGTCGTCGATCGTCAGCCGGGTGACGTCCCAGGGAGACAGCTTGAGCAGGTCCTTCTCGATCCACGCGTCGAACTTCGTGGTGAACTTCGAGGTGTCGAGCTCGGCCAGGTAGACCGGATCCTGGCCGGCCCGGCGGACGTACCGCAGCGTGCGACCGGCGGCATTCGCCCCGCCCGGTCGCTTGAACTCCTTGCCCACGATCAGCCGGGCCAGCTTGTTGCCCGAGGCGTCGCGGATCTCGACGAGCTGGCCGACGCCCGTCTCGCCGACCTTGACCTTGTCGGCATCGGGCTCCTTGACGCCGTAGAGCTCGTGGTCGCCGGGCGACGTGCTCACGAGATCCACGATCGGGCGGTCGACCAGTTCGGTGGCCGCGGCCGCGAGCTGCTCCTTGGCGTCGGCCGGATAGTTCTGGTGGGAGGGGAGCACCCACACGCCCCCGCTCTTCACGACCTTGAAGGGGGCAAGCGTGGCCGTGTCCTCGTCGAAGGAGACAATCTCGAGGCTGGCGGCCTTGGCCGCGTCGGAGAGATCGGGGAACAGCGGCTTGCCGACGGCCGTCTCGGTCGTGACGGTCCGCGAGCGGAGGGCCGGCCGGAGCTGCAGCCAGCCACCCACCAGCAGCAGGCCGAGGCCCACCGCCAGGAAGGTGGCCGTCCGTCGGGCGGGGCCCGACAGTTCACCCTGCCCTCGCGGGCCGCCAGTCCGAACTGCGTCCATCTGCGTTGTCTCCTTCACCTGAGCCTCGACGTCGCCACACCCTCCCGCTCCTGGGCGCGGCGGCGGAAGAACACGAAGAATGCCACCACCAGCGGCGGGATCGGCGGGAGGAGCACGGCCAGCCACTTCTGCCGGTCCTGCTCCCGTCGGATCTCCGCCTCGAGGTTCCGCTCCACCCGGTCCACCTCGACATCCCGGGTCCGTCGCAGCTGCTCGATCTTGGTATCGAGCTTCCGCTGGGCCAGCCGCTGGCTGCTGGCGAGCTGCTGCATCGCCTGCATCGCCGCCTGCGGGTCGGCGTTGCCCTGCGACTCCATCTCCTGGATCTTCTTCTCGAAGGCGCCCACCTCCTTCTGCATCGCCTCGTTCGCGGCTCGCTCGGCCTCGTCGAACTCGGCCACGAACTTCGCCCGCTGCTCGTCGGCCTGGGCCCGGGCGCCCGCCACGGCGTCCTCGATCCGCTCGAGCGTGCGGTGCTTCGGCTTCCGCTTGCGGATCTCGATGAAGCGGTCGTCGCCCGCGAG
>JBJTAA010000347.1:0-3963 GCA_046090525.1 Planctomycetota bacterium | reverse complement strand
CCTCGTCGGCGGCGGCCGCGACCCCGGAGACCGCGGGCAGCACCGCACACCACCGCCAGGCACCTCGGCCCGATCGACGCCCCGCCGCCATCAGGAGACTCCGATGCCCTTGAGTGCCATCATCAGCGCCTCGCGGTTGGGCGCGATCTCGAGGGCATCCTTGCGGTCGACCAGGTCCTGGTCGATCAGGCTCTTGAGGCTCATGGTGAAGTCCTGCATCCCATCGCGATGCGACTTCCTGATGTGGTCCGGCAGCTGGGAATCTTCCCCCTCCAGCACGAGCTTCCGCACCATCACGTCGAAGAACATGATCTCGCAGACGGGCACCCGGGAGATGCCGAGTTCCTTCGCCTTCGGCCCCTCCGCCTTGATCAGTTTCTGGGCCACGATGCCCTTCATGTTGTTGGCGATGGCGCTGCGGAGCGCGCCGTGCATCTCCTCGGGAAACAGGTCGAGGATGCGGCCGATCGTGGTGGCGGCGCTGGCCGCGTGGATGGTGCCGAACACGAGGTGGCCCGTCTCGGCGGCATGGATCGCCGTCATGAAGGTCTCCTCGTCCCGCATCTCGCCGACCAGGATGATGTCGGGATCCTCGCGGACGGCGTGCTTCATGCCGATGGCGAAGTCCTTGACGTCCTGGCCGATCTCGCGCTGGTTGATCAGGCACTTGTCCTCGGTGAACACGAACTCGATCGGATCCTCGAGCGTGAGGATGTGCTTGCGATAGATCTGGTTGATGTAGTTGAGCATCGACGCGATGGTCGTGCTCTTGCCCGAGCCGGTCACGCCGGCCAGTAGGATCAGACCCTGGTCGTAGTTGCAGAGCTGCTCGATCGAGGCGGGCAGATGCAGGCCCTTGAAGTCGGGGATCGAGTTGTTGACGCGGCGGGCCACCAGTCCGAGCGAGCCCTGCTGTGTGAGCAGGTTGACGCGGAACCGCCAGCGAACCCCGTCCACCGTCGCCACGTGGGCGAAGTCACAGCCGCCGTCGGTCTCGAGAATCTTGCGGCGGCGCTCGTCGAGCATCGGCAGGCAGAGCCGCTTCATCTGCTCGTCGTCGATGGGCGGAGCCTTCAGTGGCTGCAGCGAGCCCTTGACGCGAATGATTGGCGGCTGGCCGACCTTGAGGTGGAGATCGCTGCCCTTGAACTTGACCAGCGCGTCGAACAGGCGGTCGATCTCGAGGCGATGACGGGGGGCCGCCCCGTTGCCGGGAGCCGGAGTGGTCTCGATCGTGGACATGGCGGGCCGGGCGTGGAGGCTAGAGGGGGCGGGGGTGAATGGTCAACGCCGGGGCGGCCGCACCGGCAGACCCCGCCGCTGGAAGAGTTCCTTCACCTCGCGGATCGTACACTCTCCGAAGTGGAAGATGCCAGCGGCGAGCACCGAGTCGGCCACGCCGCGGGCCACGGCATCGACCAGATGCTCCGGCCGCCCCGCCCCACCGCTGGCCACGACCGGGATCCCCACCGCCCGGCTGACCGCCGCCGTGATCTCGAGGTCGTAGCCCTCGCGCGTGCCGTCGCGGTCCATGCAGGTGAGCACGATCTCCCCGGCGCCCAGCGCCTCCACCCGCCGGGCCCAGGCCACCGCCTCCAAGCCGGTGGGCACCCGGCCCCCGTTGACGAACACCTCCCAGGTCTCGCGGCCGTCCCGCACGACCCGCTTGGGGTCGATGTTGACCACGGTCGCGCAGCTGCCGAGCCGATCGGCGACGGCAGTGACGAGCTCGGGCGTCCGCACGGCGGCCGAGTTGATGCTGACTTTTTCAGCCCCCGCCTGCACGAGTCGGCAGGCATCGTCGAGCGTGCGGATACCGCCCCCGACCGTGAAGGGCATGAAGATCGCCTCCGACACACGGCGGACCATGTCGAGCATGATGTCGCGGCCCTCGTGGCTGGCGGTGATGTCGAGGAACACGAGCTCGTCGGCCCCCTCCGCCTCGTAGCGGGCCGCCACCGCGACGGGATCGCCGGCATCGACGAGGTCGAGGAAGCGGGTGCCCTTCACGACGCGTCCGCGATCGACGTCGAGGCAGGGAATGATGCGCGTGGCGAGCATGACTCAGGCCCCGCTGGCCGCCACCCGCCCCTCGTCGGGGCTCGAGGCGGTGGCGTAGAGCCGCCGCGGAATCCGGCCGGCGAGGAAGGCGTTGCGACCCGCGACGCAGGCATCCCGCATCGCCGCCGCCATCCTGAGCGGATCTCGGGCCTGGGCGATCGCGGTGTTCAGGAGCACGCCGTCCACGCCGAGCTCCATCGCGGCAGCGACGTCGCTGGCCGTGCCCACGCCGGCATCCACGATCACGGGATAGTCGGGGTCGCCGTCCTTGAGATACTCGAGGCAGATCCGCAGGTTGTTGGCGTTGAGAATCCCCTGCCCCGAGCCGATCGGGCTGCCGGCCGGCATCACGCTGGCGGCCCCGAGCTCCTTGAGCCGGCGGGCCACGACGGGATCGTCGCTCGTATACACGAAGACGGTGAAGCCGTCGGCCACCAGCCGCTCCGTGGCGGCCAGGGTGCCCACCGGATCGGGCAACAGGGTGCGGCGGTCGCCGAGCACCTCGAGTTTCACCCAGTCGGCCGTGTCACTCCCGAGGTCGCGGAGCAACTCACGGCCCAGTCGGGCCACGCGCACCGCATCGTCGGCCGAGTAGCAGCCGGCGGTGTTGGGCAAGAGCCGGTAGCGGGCGGCGTCGAGGTGGTCGAGGATGTTTTCGCCCGCGGCGTTGACGAGCCGTTCCCGACGCACGGCCACCGTCACGCAGTCGGTGCCGGAGGTCTCCAGGCAGCGGGCCATCTCGGCGTAGGTCGCATACTTGCCGGTGCCCACCACGAGCCGGCTGGCGAATGTCACGCCCCCCACGGCCAAGGGCCGGTCTGCGGCATCTTCCCGAGGTCGACCGGTCGCCGACTGCGCCATGTCAGCCACCTCCCACGAAGGTCACGATCTCGATCCGCTCGCCACCCCGGAGCAGCGGCTCCGTGAACCGCCCGCGGGGCACCACCTCCCCGTCGACCTCGACCGCCACGGGACGGTCCGCGAGCCCGGCATCGGCGAGCACCGCCGCGAGCGACCGTGCCGCCGGCAGCGGGCACACGGCACCGTTGACGACGATCTGACTGGCCCCGACGGCGGGCGGCGGCAGCGGGGCGTTCACGGCGCCCCCGCGGCGCCCCCGCGGGGGCGGGCGACGTCGAGCGGCACCAGTTCCGCCGTCACCGGCTTCGCGGCGTTCGCCTGCTGCGGGCTCCAGGGAATGCCGTAGGCGACGGTCACGCCGGTGGAGGCGTCGGTGACATACAGCGCCGACTGCGCCATCCGGCCGCCCACGTTGCCCGAGAACGATGC
The DNA here is from genome assembly GCA_046090525.1 of Planctomycetota bacterium. Lineage (GTDB taxonomy): Bacteria > Planctomycetota > Planctomycetia > Pirellulales > UBA1268 > QWPN01. Next base: position 612 of record JBJTAA010000347.1, on the reverse strand, counting down.
CCGGCCCGGCACGATCAGGAACCGCGGTTCCTTCACTTCGCCGAATTTGAACCCGAGATCGTCGAGCACATTGTACCGGTAGGTGGTGGTGAACTTGCCCGTGTTCGGATTGAGCACACCCCCGTTGAGATCGCCCGTCTCAAAGTCGAGCAGGAAGATGCCTTCGGTGTTCATGTCGAGCGCGGCCGTGCAGGCGGCAAAGTCCCCTTCCGAGATCGACGACATCGCGAGGGCACGGGGCAGCGGCTGACTGCGGCCGAAGAACGAGCCGGCAACGAAGGCGGCGAGGATGGCGGCCGTCGTCGCGGCGGCGCTCAGGAGCGGTTTGATCGACATGCGTGGTCTCCTCACGCGGCCCTGTGGCCGCAGCCAACAGTGGAACACCGAAAACCAGCCGGGCGACGGTTCCGCGAATCCGGCGCGGCCCTTCAGCCTAACCGGCGGCGGCCGGCGCCGCAGCGGGGGGCGGCGCCGGGGCCGGGGCGGCCGCCGGGGCCGGTGCCGCGGGGGCGGGCGGGGGCGGCGCTGCCGGAGCGGGTGGGGCCGGTGCCGCGGGGGCCTGGATCACGGAGAGCTTGAACTTGCCGATCGCATGCGTGCCGTCGGCAAACT
>JBJTAA010000346.1:0-16590 GCA_046090525.1 Planctomycetota bacterium | reverse complement strand
CCGGACGTTCGCTCCGCCCATCCTGGGCTTCGCTCACTCGATGCCAGCTGCGCTCCGGCATCCTGCCTGCGCTTGCTGCCAACGCCGCTCGATTGGCATGGGCGACCCCTCGCAGGTCTCTGGTGGGAAAAGTGGCCGCGGGTCTGTGACCCGCGGAAGACGCGCTCCACTCAGTCGCGCATCCAGCGGGATGAAATCCCGCTGCCACGCTCGCCCGAGGGCCACCACGGCTGCAGGGGCGTGGATGCCCCTGCAGCCGTGACGCGAGCCTCACTCGTCGGCGGGATCGCCCTCGTCGTCGTCCTCCTTGTCGCCTGTCGCCTTCTCGACGGCGATCACGTCCTCCTTGGAGGCGAGGATCTTTTCGCGGAGCTCCTGGGCCACGGCCGGGTTGTCCTTGAGGAACTGGCGGGCCCGCTCCCGGCCCTGGCCGAGGTGGGTCTCGCCATACCGCAGCCAAGTGCCCGTCTTGTCGACCAGCTTCGCGGCCATCGCCAGATCGAGAATGTCGCCCTCCTCGCTGATGCCGTCGGCATGCATCATGTCGAACTCGGCGACCCGGAACGGCGGCGCCACCTTGTTCTTGACCACCTTCACCTTCACGCGCTGGCCGACCACCTCCTCGCCGTCCTTGAGGGTGCCGATCCGGCGGACGTCGACCCGGCAGGAGGCGTAGAACTTGAGGGCCTTGCCGCCGGGCGTCGTCTCGGGGCTGCCGAACATGACGCCGATCTTCTCCCGCAACTGGTTGATGAAGATCACCGTCGTCTTGCTCTTGTAGATCGCCCCGGTGAGCTTTCGCATCGCCTGGCTCATGAGCCGGGCCTGCACGCCCACCACCGAATCGCCCATCTCGCCGTCGAGCTCCTTCTGCGGCACGAGCGCCGCCACGGAGTCGACCACGATGATGTCGACGGCGTTGCTCTTGACGAGCATCTCCACGATCTGGAGCGCCTCCTCGCCGCTGGTCGGCTGGCTGACGAGCATCTGCTCGAGCGAAATGCCCAGTTTCTTGGCCCAGCTGGGATCGAGAGCGTGCTCGGCGTCGATGAAGGCGGCGATGCCGCCGGCCCGCTGGGCCGCCGCGATGGCATGCAGCGCGATCGTCGTCTTGCCGCTCGACTCGGGGCCGAAGACCTCGATGATCCTGCCCCGCGGGAAGCCCTTGCCGCCGAGCGCCAGGTCGACCGACAGGCTGCCCGACGAGATGCCCTCGATGGGCGCGTGCGACGCGGCGCCCAGCGGCATGATCGAGCCCTCGCCGAACTGCTTCTCGATCTGGGCGAGCGTGTGCCGCAGTTCCGAGTTCCGCTCCAGGAACTCCAGGCCGGGCTTGCCGTCGCCCCCGCCCCGCTTCTTGTCCTTCTTGTCCTTGGCCATCCGTCCGTTCACTCCTGCCGTTGCCGTCACCATGGCGACTGCCTCCCAGCGGTCCCGGCACGTCGTCGGGGTGGTTGCTTCGCCACCATGAATCGAGCGATTTGCCGCGAAACCGGATACTGAACCGAGGTATAGTATCGGCCGGCCCGTGGCTTGGCAAGCAGATTTTCTGGACGCCCGTTCAGGCTCAGAAACTCAGCATCTGCCGGTATTCCCCGAGCCGGCGGTCGAGGTCGGCCCGCTGGATGCCCGCCAGCCGGTCGAGGCTGAAATCCTCCACCGTGTAACTCGCCGTGATCACGCCGTAGGCGAGGGCCTCCTTGAGGGCCTGCGGGTCGAAGCGGCCCAGCGCCGCGAGATGGCCCATCATTCCCCCGGCGAAGCTGGCGCCGGCCCCGTTCGGGTCGAGCACCTGCGGCGTCGGATAGGCGGGCATGACGTACATCTCGTGCTCGCTGAAGAACATCGCCCCGTGCTCACCCTTCTTGATGACCACGAACTTGGGCCCCATCTTCCGCACGGCATGCCCGGCCCGCACGAGGTTCTCATCCTCCGCGAGCAGCTTGGCCTCGGCATCGTTGAGCACGAGCCCGTCCACGCGCCGGAGCAGCTCCTCGAGTTCGTCCCGCTGGATGTTGATCCAGAGGTCCATCGTGTCGGCCACGGTGAGGCTCGCCTCGGGCACCTGGTCGAGCACGGAGAGCTGCGTCACCGGCGAGGCGTTGCCGAGGAACACAAACTTGCTCTGGCGGTGGCCGCCGTTGAGTTTCGGCTTGAACTCGCCGAACACGTTCAGGTGCACCTCGAGCGTCTCGCGATCGTTCATGTTGGGGAGATACCGCCCGCGCCAGCGAAACGTCTTGCCACCGGGGATCACCTCGATGCCGGAGGTGTCGATGCCCCGGGCCTCGAGGAACCGCGTGTGCTCGCCGGGCCAATCCTCCCCGACCGTGCCGATCATCTTCACGGGCGAGAAGAAGCTCGCGGCATAGGAGAAGAACACGGCCGAGCCGCCGAGCACGTCGTCCCGGCTGGCGGTGGGGGTCTCGACGCAATCGAGGGCGACGCTTCCGACGACGAGCAGCGGCATGGGGGGCTCCTGGGGTTCGTGAGACCGCAGAAGCCTACCCGTTTTCACACAATTTTCGACGCCGCGGGCTATTTCCAGGAGTCCGGTCACGCCGTGACCGGATCACGCCGGACATGCGCTGCCGAGACCTTCGATGCTGAGGAGCCGGCCGGGGGCACGCGCAGGAACCGAGGAGCTTTGCGGAGCACGCACGTGGCTCCACCTATCGGGTATGTACTCGCAAAGTCCGAAGGTTCCGAGCATGTCCCCGGCCGGCGAACCAATCCGGCCAGCTGTCACCGCGGGCGAGGGGTCGCCCGTGCCACCTCGCCGGACGCTCGCTCCGGCCCTCCAGGCCTCCGCTCGCTCGATGCCAGCTGCGCTTCGGCATCCTGCCTGCGCTTGCTGACAACGCCGCTCGATTGGCACGGGCGACCCCTCGCGAATCTGTCGCGTCAGCCGCACAGCGTCAGCGCGCGATTGATCCTCGCGAGCGCCTTCTCGCGGCCCAGGATCGCCAGGCAGTCGTAGAGGCCCGGGCCCACGCTGCGGCCGGTGACCGCGACACGGACGGGATGGACGAGGTCGCCCACCTTCGCCCCCGCCGCCTCGGCCGTCGCCTTGAGCGCCTCCTCGAGCGCGGCCGGCTCGAAGGGCTCGACCGCCGCGAGCCGGGCCGCGAAGGCCTCGAGGTGCTGCCGCGCCGTCGGCGTGGCGAGTCGCTTGGCAACGGCCTCGGGATCGAGTTCGGGCTCCTCCACGAGGAAGAAGTCGGCGTAGGCGAGGATGTCGCCGGCCACCTTCAGCCGGTCGCCCGAAGCCTCGATCACCCGGCGCACGATTCGCCCCTGCTCCGCCGTGGGCGGATCGGCCACGAGCCCCGCCTTCACGAGGTACGGCAGCATCAGGCCGAGCTTCGCGTCGGTCGCCAGGCCGGCCATGTAATGGTCCTGCACCGCCCAGAGCTTCTTGGGGTCGAAGCTCGCTGGCGAGGAGTTGATCCGCCCCAGGGAGAACTTCTCCACGAGCTCCTCCCGCGAGAAGAACTCGGTCTTGTCGTCGTACGACCAGCCGAGGAGCGCGAGGTAGTTGTCGATCGCCCATGGCAGGTAGCCCACGGCCCGGTAGAAGTCGACGATCACGGGATTGAAGGTGTCGGCGTCGGCCGGCAGGCCGATCCGGGCGGCGATCTGCTGCCCGTGCTCCATCACCCGGCGGAAGTCCTGGTTCTTGAGGTATTGGGCGAGCTTCCGCTTGGAGAGCTTGGTGCGGCTGCCCGGCTCGGCCACCAGCGGCAGGTGGGCGTACGCGGGCAGCGCATACCCCAGTGACTGCGCGATGAAGGCCTGCCGCGGCGTGTTGGAGAGGTGCTCCTCGGCCCGGATCACGTGCGTGATCTCGAGATCGTGGTCGTCCACCACGCTCGCCAGGTGGTAGAGGCAGGAGCCGTCGGCCCGCTGGATCACGTGGTCCTGCTCGCGGTCCCAGGCGAACTCGACCCGGCCCCGGACGGCGTCGTCGATCACGAGCGAGCCCTCGCGGGGCATCTTGAGCCGGACCACGCCCTTCCGCCCCTCGGCCTCGAACCGAGCCGCCGCGGCGTCGTCGAAGGCCGCGAACCGGCGGCTGTAGAGGAAGGGCCTGCCCGCGGCCTGGGCGGCCTTCCGCTCCTCGTCGAGTTCCTCGGGAGTGGCATAGTCGCGGTAGGCATGCCCCGAGGCGAGGAGCTGCGCCGCCGCCGCCCGGTGGCGGTCGGCCCGCTGCGACTGGAAGTAGGGGGCGTGCGGCCCGCCCACCCCGGGCCCCTCGTCCCAGTCGATGCCCAGCCACTCGAGCCCGTCGAGGATCGGCTGCAGGGCCTCCTCGACGTTGCGGGCCACGTCGGTATCGTCGATGCGGAGGATGAACTGGCCGCCGTGCTGCCGGGCGAAGAGCCAGTTGAACAGCGCCGTGCGCACGCCCCCGATGTGGAGGTAGCCGGTGGGGCTGGGGGCGAAGCGGGTGCGGACGGTCATGCGGGGCGAACTCCGGAAGGAGGCCGCATTATGCCGCGTGGCCGTTCATGCGGGCGAGTTTCTTGAGCCGCTTCCGCTCGGCCTTCGAGAGCCGCCGCTGGCCCCGCTCGGATCCGTCGGTGAAGTCGGTCTCGTCGGAGATGAGGTCGGCGGCCTCCGCGTCATCCCGGGCGTCGTCGTCGGAGCCGCCAAAGTCATCCTCGTGCTCCTCGGAATCCCGGCCGGCAGCCGACTCCGTGGCCGCCTCCTGCCGCTGGCGGTCGCGTCGCGCCGGCCGTGCCGGACGGGCCGCGCACTGCCCGCGGACCTCCCTGATCACCGACCGGGCCGCGGCCAGGAGCGCGACAAGCAGCAGGCCGGCTCCCGCCGCCCACGCCGACTGGGCGACGATCGCGGCGCGGGCGGCCCCACCGACCCACTCCGCCCCCCAGGGCATCGCCGCCGCCACGCCCCACGCACCCATGGCGAGCACCATCCACACGCTCGTCGCGGCCCGCTCCCGCAGGGGCAGCACCGCCCAGGGCACCACGATCATGAAGCTCGTCGCCGCCAGCCCGAGCCACCAGCCGATGCCGTCCGGCCCGGGCACGATGCCCGTCGCATCGGCCACGACGGCCGACACCAGCCGCCCCAGCGGCACGGCCCCGGCCCACGCCGCGATCGTGAGCAGCACGGCCAGCCAGCCCCAGGCGCGAAACCGCCCCTTGTAGTCGTCGCGGCGATGGCGCCGCATGAACCGCACCGCCCCCGCCACGGCCGCCGCGAGCACCAGGGCGAGTTCCGCGAGCCAGACCTGCACCGGCATCGCCCCGCGCGGGTCGAACCCGGCGGCGAGCACCGCAAGCGTGCGGCCGAAACGGCCGCCCTCGGGAAGCAGCGGCCGGCCGAACAGCGGCCCGCTCACGCCCAGCGCGATCGCTCCGCCAAACACGAGCAGGATGCCAGAGGCGGCCAGCAGGAACCGGCCCATGCCCACCGGGAGCCGGGTCGCGAGCGCGGGGTGGCGTTCGGGGTGCGCCTCGTCGTCGTAGCTCGTGGCCGCGCCCCCGCCGGCCCCGGGCTCGCCGGTCGTGGCCCCCTCGGCCGCCCGATTGCGGGAAGCCAGGAGTCGCCGCCGTTGATCGCGGCGCGAGAAGGCACGCAGGGCCATCGGACCGGCTCGATTCCGTTCGAGGATGGGCGGAACGGTCCCTCGTTCCGCGCGGCGTGAAACGGCGGGCAGTCCGCCCGCTCGTCCACGCCGTCTCCCGGGAATCGACCGGCGATGGCCGGCGCGTTGAGCCGCCCGAGCGGGCGTAGGACAGCAGTCACCGCGGGCACGGCCGGCAGGTTCCGTGCCCGAGGCACCGCCCCCAAAACCCACACCACCCGCAGGGTCGGCGGCGAACGCCGGTCATTGCCGGTCGTCTCCGGGGGGGCTACCATCCCGCTGCCCCTGCCCAGGCACGGGCCGCGTGGCCGGCACCGATCGCGGGAGCCACCCCTGCCCACGCCGTTCCCGATCCCTTCGCGTCCCGGAGACAACTCGCCATGGCCTACTCGCTGCCCCCCCTGCCCTACGCCTTCGACGCGCTGGAGCCCTCGATCGACGCCCGCACGATGGAGATCCATCACGACAAGCATCACGCCGCCTACGTGACCAACGTCAACAAGGCGCTCGAGGCCCATGCCGACCTGGCCGCCCTGCCCGTGGAGAAACTGATCGCCGACCTCGAGAAGGTGCCCGAGGCGATCCGCATGGCCGTCCGCAACAACGGCGGCGGCCATGCCAACCACACGCTCTTCTGGGAGTCGCTCGGCAAGGGCAAGGGAGGCGAGGCCAAGGGCCCGCTCGGTGAGGCGATCACGAGCACCTTCGGCGGCTTCGAGAACTTCAAGAACGCGCTGAGCGACGCGGCGATGAAGCGGTTCGGCAGCGGCTGGGCCTGGCTGTCGCTCGACCCCAAGGGGAAGCTCGTGATCGAGAGCACGGCCAACCAGGACAGCCCGATCATGCACGGCAACAAGCCGCTGTTCGGGATCGACGTCTGGGAGCATGCCTACTACCTGCTCTACCAGAACCGTCGGGCCGACTACGTCTCGGCGATCTTCAACGTCATCGACTGGGACGCGGTGGGCAAGCGGTTCGCCGCGGCCCGGGGCTGAGAGGCTCCGGCCTACCCAGATTGCCAGGCTCCCGGCCGCCGCCGTGCCCCACGGCGGCGCCGGCCCGGCCTTCGCCGGTTGCGATTGACGTGCCGGGACGGGACTTCTATTCCCTGACCCGCTCGAGAAGATCCATCCCGCGCGGAGCAACAGTCGCATGGCAGGCGCCCGGCATCGGCGGCAGCGTTTCCAGGCTCAGGCCCAGGGTGCAGCGACCCTGCTCCTGCTCGTGGGCGTCCTCAGCGGATGCAAATCCGGCTCGTGGGCCGCGAAGCCCTCGTGGTGGGGCGGCGGCGCCGGCTCGTCCTCGCTGGCCTCGGCGCCCGCCTTCGACGGCGACGTGAAGAAGCCTTCGGAGGCCGCCAAGCCCTACCCCACGACCGAAACGCCGGAGGCCTACTCGCTCGCCCGCGCTCCCGGCGGCGATGCCGCGCCGGCCACGCCGACGATCGAGGCCACGAGCGTCACCTACGGGGCCACGCCACCGCCGACGAGCCAGGCCGCCGCGCCGCCACCGGCCGCCGTGACGCCCCCGCCGGCCGCACCCATCGGGCCGCAGGTGGGGCCCTACGCCAGCCTGCAGCCGGCCACACCCAACCCGTCGGCCGATCCGGCCGCCGCCGTGACGGCCGGCCTCGCTGCGGCCCCCGCGTTCGGCGAGGCCGCGGCCCCCGCCGCCACGCGAGTCGCGGATGCCCGCGGCTCCGACGCCTGGGCGTCGGCTCCGCCGCCTGCGGCCACAGGCGCCGACGCACGGTATGGCACCGCCAACGGCAGTCGCTTCTCGTCGGCGTTCCAGCCGGCAGCGGCGGAACCGCCGGCGATGGCTCCGCTCGCGGCGCCAGCCGCCGCGCCGCCGGCTCCAGCCGCGTCGTTCGCGCCGCCGGCCCCCGCGTCGATCGACCCGGCACCCACGGCCACGCCCCCCGGCTTCCCTCCGGCGACGCCCCCCGCGGCCACTGCCGACCCACTGCCGGGCTCGATCAGCCCGCCGCGTCGCCGAGCCGACCCCGGGTATCGACCGGGGGGCACGTCGAGCTACCGCCCGAGCCGGGCGATCCTGGCCGACGACGAATCGGCTACCGGCGTGGTGCCCGCGTCGTTCGAGGCTGCCGGGACCGCCGGCCAGTAGCCGCGGGATCACCCGGTCAGCGGTGGTAGAGTCGTGGCATGCGGTTGCCACGGCCCTCGCTCGCGTCGCTCGTCCTCGCCCTCGCGGTCGCCCCGGCGGCAGCCGGTGAGCCTCCCCTGCCCACCGTCAGGCTCGCCGGCACGCTGACGCTGCCCGCAACCGCGGCGGATGGCGAGCCGCTGACGGGGCTCAGCGGTGTCACCTGGCTCGGCGACGACCGCTATGCCGCCGTGCTCGACAACAGCGATCAGCTGCTCACCTTTCGGCTCGCCGTGTCGCGGGGCGGCGTGCCCGAGGCGGTCTCCGACCTGCGGATCGTCAGGCTCTCGGAGCGGCACGACTACGAGGACGTCGCCCCCTGCCCGCCGGTGCTCGCCAAGCGGATCGCCGACCGCCGCAGCGCCCGCGGCGACGCCGTGCCCGCCACGACCCTGCTCGTCTGCGAGGAGGACACGCCGGCGATCCGGGCGATCGACCTCGACCGTGGCGACCTGTTGGGCATCGTGCCGATTCCCGCGCGGTTCGCGTCGCGCCGCGCCAATCGGGGCCTCGAGGCGCTGGCGAGCGATCCCGACGGCTGCTGCATCTGGACGGCCAACGAGGAGGCCCTGCCGGCCGACGGACCGGCGGCGAGCATCGGCCGCTCGACGGTGGTGCGGATCGCCAGGATCACCGTGCCCGGAGCCACTCATGACGGCGGCGATGCGGAGTTCGCCTACGCGGTCGACCCGCCCCACGCCTTCGCGCCGGTCTTCACCGGCGAGCCGCTCACGGGGCTCGTCGCCTTGGCGGCGCTCGGTGACGGCCGGCTCCTCGCCCTCGAGCGCTCGGCGGCGCCGGGCCTGCCCCCCTTCAAGAGCCGAATCACCTCCGTCGACACGTCGCGGGCCGACGACGTGAGCGGCCTGGACGACGGGCTGGCCCAGCGGCCTGGGCTCGCGCTCGAGAAGACCCTGCTCTGGGAGGACGCGCTCGGCTGCAATCTCGAAGGGCTCTGCCTGGGGCCCACCCTCGCCGATGGCCGCCGCCTGCTCGTGGCGCTGGCCGACAACGGCGGCCTCGGCACGCCCACTCAGCTCGTGACGCTCGTGCTCACCCAGCCGGTCGCGGCGCTCGACGTCTCGGCGGTGGGCGCGGCTGCGGCCCTGGCCGGCGCGGCCCTGCTGGTGCTCCGGCTCACCAGCCCATCACCATGTTCGACTCGATGACCTTCCGGGCCCGGTCGAGGTCGTCGCCGGTCTCGTGCATGTAGAGGCGGATCGCATGCACCTTGTCGCCCGCCGCCTTGGACAGGCACTCGCGGGCCGTGTGGCAGGGGTCGATGCGGGAGTCGGTGAGGCCGAGCGCCGACTTGGAGATCACCCAGGTATCGCGCGGCCGGCGGGTGAGCCGGACGATGTCTTCCGTCGGGTAGGCATCGCGGACGACGGCGGCCGCGGCCTCGTCGTCGGGGGCCCACGAGATGATGATGTGGGCGCTGGTCTCGATCTCGAAGAGCGGCATGGCCGACGCCTCCGGGTGGCTTCGCCGCAGGCTACGGGACGCCGCTTCCGGCGTCAAACGTGCGGCGTGGGGTGGCCACCTGGCCGACGCTGGTAAACTGAAGGGGCAGCCAGTGCGAGGGCCGAGAACGATGCAGTACGACCGCTTCGGGTTCCCGGTGCCGCCGGAGTTCGAACCGCCGGCGCGGCAGGATCCGCTGCCCGGCGAACGGCCGGAGCCCGTCGGGCCGCGCCGGGCCGGCGGCGGCAAGCGGCTGGTCGTCGTGGCCCTGCTCCTGGGCGTGGTCGTGCCGGCCGTGCTCCTGCCGGCCGTGATGCCGGCCGTCCGCGAGGGCGTGGTGCGGTGGTCGCTCGAGCGGGCGATCCGCCGCGAGGGGCGCGGGGCGCTCGCCGAGGCGATCGGCGACGTCAGCCGGGCCATCGCCTGGGAAGGCGCCGCCGTCGCGGCCGACCCGCAGCGGAAGAGCCAGCTCCTCTGCTGGCGGGCGATGCTCAGCATCGAGAACCGCGACGTCACCGCGGCGCTGGAGGACGCCGACCTCGCCGCCTCGATCACCCCGACGGCGGTGCAGCCGCAGCGGGTCCGCGCCCTGGCGGCGGTGATGCGCGGCGACGCCGACGCGGCCCTGGCGGCCGCCCAGCTCGCGGTCGATCTGGCCGGACCAACCGACCCCGAAGCGCTCAACCACCGGGCCTACATCCGCGCGCTCGTGGGCCGCGACCTCGAAGCCGCCCTCGAGGACATCGAGCGGGCCCTCCAGGGGAGCGGCGCGAACAGCCCCGAGTTCCTCGACACCCGCGGCTTCATCCTGCACCTCCTCGGACGGCAGCAGGAGGCGCTCGCCGACTTGAACCTCGCCATCGACGGAGCCCAGGCGGAGCGCCGGCGGCTCCTCTTGCTCTCCGGGCACGTCGATTCCGGCGAACTGGCCTACCGGCTGCGGTCGGCCGACCACGGCCTGGCGGTGATGCACCATCACCGGGGCCTCGCCTGCCAGGCCCTCGGCCTCCGCGGCCAGGCGGAGCAGGATTTCGCGCTGGCCGAGAAGAAGGGCTTCGACCCGGCCCGCGGCATCTTCTAGTTTCACGGCCGCAGGGGCATCCCTGCCCCCTGCGGCCTGGGCGGCCCGCGGGCCTGCGGCCCCGGCCGCCGGCCGCACATCCGGGCGGCCGTGGGCGTGCGCGGGGCACGCGCGCGGCGTCGACGGTGACGACTCCACGTGGCAGCGGGATTGCATCCCGCTGAAAACGCGGCGGGATGGCGAACGCTTTCCACGGGTCACAGTCCCGTGGCCACTGGTCGTGGCAGACCGCCCGCGCCCGGTCGCCCCGCGATGCATGGGCTCACGACGCCACGGTAGGCCGCCGCGGCAGCGTTGCCGCCCTCGCTTCGCGCGGGGCGGGCGGGCGGTATACTTCCGGCCTACGGTGAAAACCCGCTGTCGGCCCCGGCCGGCATCCGGGGGTGTAGCTCAGTTGGTTAGAGCGCCAGCCTGTCACGTTGGAGGCCGCGGGTTCGAGTCCCGTCACCCTCGCTTCTCACCGGATTTCGCCCCGCGATCCCGCCCGTGCCCGTCCGCCGGTTTCCCCGTCGCCCCGATCGCCAGGCGACGGCCCTGGTCACCGGCGGCGCGAGCGGCCTGGGCTTCGCCCTCGTCGAACGCCTCGCGGCGGAGGGCTGGCGGGTGGCGGCCGTCGATCTCGCGGGGCCGCTGGCCGCAGGTCGCCTGCCTCCCGGCGTGATCCCGATCGCGGCCGACGTCCGCGACGCCGCCGCCTGGCGGTCGCTCCACGATCGGCTGCGGGCCGAGTGGGACGAGCTGTCGCTCTTCGTCAACGCGGCCGGCGTGGGCGCCACCGGCGAGGTGGGCACGCTGCCGGAGCCGCAGTGGCGGCGCGTGCTCGACACGAACCTGCTGGGCACCGCCCTCGGCTGCGAGACCTTCGTGCCGTGGCTGCGATCCGCCCCCGACCGCTCCCACCTGGTCAACGTCGCCTCGATCGCGGGCATCCTCGCCCCCCCGTCGATGGCCGCCTATGCCGCGAGCAAGGCGGGCGTGGTGGCGATCTCGGAGGCGATCGCGGCGGAGTGCGACCGCGGGCGGCCGGGCGTGACGGTGGTCTGCCCGGGCTTCTTCCGCTCGGGCCTGCTCTCGTCGTGGCACTTCACGAGCGACGTCGAGCGGCGCGAGGCCGAGCGCCGGATGGCGGCCACCGCCTGGTCGAGCGGCCGGGTGGCCGACCGCGTCCTGGCGGCGATCCATGCGAACCGCCGCTACGTGGTGGTGGGCCGGCAGGCCCGCTGGCTCTGGCGGCTCAAGCGGCTCGCCCCGCGGGCCACGACGGCGCTCGTCCGCGGCATCTATCGCCGGCTGCGGTGAAGGAGCGGCGCGGCGAGCATTCACCACGGCTGACGTGAGCCGGTCGGAGCTGGAGTCCGGCCACGCACGACGCGACGTCAATGCTGTCCCGGTTCCGGCGGAACCGGGCTCCTGGGCGGAAGCGGGCTCCTGGAGTCCGGTCACGCCGTGACCGGATCACGACGGACGCTGGGCGCCAGAGTCCAGCTCGTCCAGCCAGGCCCGGAGCTCGTTTTCGTACTCGCTCGCCAGGCCACCCACGATCAGCTGGCGGTGGAAGCTCGCCGCGCCCCCCTTGGTGTGATCGGCGTCCTCGGCGCTGGGAAACCGCCGGGCGGGATCGGGGGCGATCAGCCCGCGGCAGAAGTCCATCAAGAGCTCGTTGCAGGTCACCTCGGCCGGGAGCACCTGCGGCAGCCGGTGCACGAGCGACCGCTTGGCCTCGAGCAGGTCGCGGAACGACTGCAGGCCCGCGAACGGGGGCCGGCCCGAGAGCATCTCGATCAGCACGTAGCCGAGGCTCGCCAGGTCGCTGCGGGGCGTGTTGTCGCGTCCCTCGAGCACCTCCGGGGCCGCGTAGGCCGGCGTGCAGGTGCGAGTGGGGGGCAGGTCGTCGACGGCGTGGGCGGAGCCGATGTCGATGATCTTCGCGTTGCCGGTCCGCTTGACCATGATGTTGGAGGTCTTGATGTCGCCGTGGACGATGCCTTCGCGGTGGAGCGCCGCGAGCGCGGAGAGACACTCGCGCACGATCGCGATGGCGACGCCGGGCTTTAGCCGCGACTGCCGCGGGCCGGCGGTCACGCAGACGTTGTTGAGGTAGGTCCAACGGGCGTCGTCGACGCTCGCCCGCGTCTGCTCCAGGAGGTCGGGCGCGAGCAGCTGCGACAGGTCGTAGCCGTCGATCCACTCCATCTCCATGATCCGGATCCGCCGCTGCTCGACGAAGTTCTGCACGTCGAGGAGGTTGTCCTGCTGGATCTGGGCGACCCGGGCGGCGACCGACGCGATCCGGTCCATCGCCTCCATGTAGAGGCTCTCGGTCGCGTACCGCTCGGGCGAGAAGATCTTGATGGCCACCGGCAGCGTGAAGTTGCCGGCCCCCCGCCGCGTGGTGAGATAGACCACGCCCTGACCGCCGGCGCCGAGCCGCCGCGAGAGCGTGTGGTATTCCGTCCAGTTGAGCCGGCCGGAGCCGAGGATCTCCGTGTAGCGGGCCAGCAGCTCCTCGGGGCAGGGCGAGCCGACATCGCCGGCGGCGAAGATCGTGGGCCGCTCTTCGCGGATGATCGTGGTGCTCATGACGTGCCGCCGTCCCTGCCGGGCCGCTCCAGCGGCGGTTCGGGGAAGCCGAGCCGCTTGTCGACGAGGTTCCGCAGGGCCTCCCCCCGAAGGTACCTTCCCAGATTGTCGCAGAAAAATTCCGTCATCGCATCGATTCGGCGGCCGCTCTGGCCGCCGACGTGGGGCGTGATGATCAGCCGGGGGGCCGTCCAGAGCGGACTTTCGGGCGGGGGCGGCTCCTGCGGCGTGACGTCGAGGGCCGCCGAATCGAGCCGGCCGCTCTCGAGCGCCGCGGCGAGGGCCGCCTCGTCGACGAGCGGGCCCCGGGCCACGTTCACGAGGATCGCTCCCGGCTTCATCCGGGCGAAGGCCGCGGCGTCGATCATGCCCCGGGTGTGCTCGGTGAGCGGCGCGCAGAGGAAGAGCACGTCGGCCGCCGCGAGCACGTCGGGCAGGGCGGACGGGGGCCCCAGAAACTCGACCCCGGCGGGTCGGCGCACGGGAAACCAGTCGGTGGCCAGGATCCGCACCCGCAGCGGGGCGAGCACCTCGGCCAGCCGCCGGCCCACGCCCCCGAGGCCCACGATGCCGACGGTCGCCCCGGTCAGGTCGCGGGTGGGCCGGCGGACGAACTCCCGCCGGGCCTGCTGGGCGAGAAAGAGCGGCAGCCGCCGGGTGCAGGCGATCGCCAGCCCGAGGGCGTGCTCGGCCACCTGGTCGGCGAGCACGCCGGAGGCGCTCGTGACGATGATCGACGAGCCCACCACGCTCGGCACGAGGCAGTGGTCGAGGCCGGCGGCCGACGACTGGATCCACCGCAGGCGTCCCTGCGCGACCACGTCGTCCCAGGGCACGGGCACCTTGGGATGGCCGCAGAAGATGTCGGCCCGCGGGAGTTCCTCCGCCACCCGCTCCTGGCCGGCATCGACGAGCTCGGCGGCCGGGGCCACGGCCGCGATCTGGGCGATGTGCCGCGGCTCGACGGGGTAGCAGAGGACGATTCTCATGGCCGCCGTGGTTTTCGCAGGGGGTCGGGCGCCCTGGCAAGAGGACCCGCCGAGGGGTTGTCGCCGGCCGCGTTCGGGGTTCAACTAAAGAGGCTGTGGCCCGCCGAATCCCCGCCTGACGCCCCCGCATGCGCACCTCGCTTCTCGCCCTCGTCGCCCTGGCGTTCCTGCGGATCGTGATCGGGCTGCACTTTTTCCTCGAGGGCGTGAGCCACCTCCGCGACCCGGAGTGGTCGAGCGTCGGCTTCCGCAAGGCGGCCGTGGGGCCACTGGCGGCCGGGTATCGCGCGCTGTTGCCTGAGACGGGCGACTGGTCGGGGACGCTCGGCGCCGCGGATCGGCGGCCTGCAGACGAGGCGATCGCGGCCTGGGAGGCGAGCGTCGCGGCCGATTGGGAGCGGCGGCTCGCCGCGCGGCTGAAGACGGTTCCGCTGGCCGGCGAGTCGCTCGAGCGGGCCACGTCGGCCCTCGAGGCCGCCCGCAAGGAACTGGCGGAGTGGGTGGCCGGCGTGCGGGAGGACCTGGTCGAGTATCGGCTCGAGGTCTTCCGCCTGGCCGACAGCGAGGCCAGCCCGGCGGCTCGGGAAGTGCCCTTCGAGCGCGACCGGGTGGCGAAGAAGCGCCGCGAACTCGCCGGCGACGCGGCCGGCTGGATGGCCGCCGCCGAGGCGATCGGCAGCCGCCTCGATGCCGCGTGGGATGCCGAGTTGCCGCCCGCCGACCGGGAGCGGGTGGCCGCCGCGACCCCGCCGACCGCCCTCTGGAAGGCCGACCGGTTCGTGAGCTGGTCGCTCACCACGATCGGGGCCTGCCTGGTGCTGGGCCTGCTCGTGAAGTTCAACGCGATCGGCGGTGCCCTCTTCCTGGCGAGCGTCGTCGCCTCGCAGCCCTTCTGGGTGCCGGGCGCCCAGGAGACCTACGCCCAGTGGGTCGAGATGGCGGCCCTGCTGGCGCTCGCGGCCCTGCCGACCGGAGGCTGGAGCGGCCTCGATTATTTCCTGCAAGCCTGGTGCCCCTTCGCCCGCTGCGGCCGGTCGCCCTCCGCGGGCGGAAAGCCGTGAGCACCGAGTCCACCCCGAGGTGATCCCATGAACCTGTCCGAGCAGCAGAAGCAGATCGGCAAGGAGAACTTTTCCGAGGCCGTCAGCATCACGCGACGCGACTTCCTCGCCGGAGTGACGGCGGGTGTCGCGGCCGGGGCGGGCCTGGGCTCGCTCTACTTCGGCTACGGCAAGAGCGTGGGCGACCCGCTGCGGGTGGGCGTGGTCGGCACCGGCGACGAGGGGAGCGTCTTGATCGGGGCGCACAATCCCGACTACCTGAACGTCGTGGCGATCGCCGACATCCGCCCCTACAACCGCTTCCGTGCCTTCCACGGCGACGCCTCGAGCCCGAGCGCCCTCGCGGCCCGCCCGGGCCTGATGGCGAAGTATGGCTGGACGACGGAAGACGCCGCCCGCAAGCAGGTGAAGGTCTACGAGGCCTACGAGGAGCTGCTGGCCGATCCCGACGTGGAGGCCGTGGTGATCGCCCTGCCGCTCCACCTCCATGCGCCGGCGGCGGTCAAGGCGATGCGGGCCGGCAAGCACGTGCTCACTGAGAAGCTGATGGGCCACAGCATCCACCAGTGCAAGGAGATGAGCCGCGTCTCGCGCGAGACGGGCAAGATCCTGGCCACGGGCCACCAGCGGCACTACAGCATCCTCTACGACAACGCCGTGCACACGATCGGCACCGCCCGGCTGATCGGCGACGTCCATTCGCTGCGGGCCCAGTGGCACCGCGGCAACCTCCCGGGCAAGGATTCCTGGAAGCCGCCGATGCCCGGCGACGAGAAGCTCGTCAAGCAGCTCGACGGCTGGAAGAAGTCGCTCGAGCGGGCGAAGCCTGCGGAGATCGACGCCCTGCGGAAGCGGATCGCGCAGGCGGAGGCCCAGCTGCTCGATGCCGACGTCGACGCCGCCGCCCACGGCTACACCTCGATGACGCTGCCCGACGGCTCCACCCGCACGCCGCTGGAGGAGCTGATCCGCTGGCGGCTCTGGCAGCGGACGGGCGGCGGCCTGATGGCCGAGCTCGGCAGCCACCAGCTCGATGCCGCGGGCATCTTCGTGTCGGCCATGCACGGCAAGGGAAAGAAGGTGAAGCCGCTCACGGTGACGGCCGTCGGCAACCGCAGCATCTTCCCGGCCGACCGGGAGATCGACGACCACGTCTACTGCATGTACGAGTACCCCGCCCCCGGCTACTTCGACGACGAGGGGAAGGTGGCCGACCCGAACAAGAAGATCGTGGTCACCTACTCCTCGATCAACGGCAACGGCTTCGGCGGCTACGGCGAGGTGGTGCTCGGCACGAAGGGCACGCTGATCCTGGAGCAGGAGCAGGACGTGATGCTCTACAAGGATTCCTCGAAGGACACGCGGGTGACCGTGGCCAAGGCGAAAGACGGGGCGCCCACGCTCGACACCACCGAGAGCGGCGCCGGCGGCCCGGCCGCGGCCAGCACGTCGGGGGGCGACGCGGCGCCCTCGCGCGGCTACACCGAAGAGATGGAGCACTGGGCGTGGTGCATCCGTAACCCGGCCCCCGAGAACCAGCCCCGGTGCAAGCCCGAGGTGGCGATCGCCGACGCCGTGATTGCGCTGGTGAGCAACGTCGCCCTCGCCAATCCGGCCACGCAGCCGCGGATCGAG
>JBJTAA010000345.1:0-10378 GCA_046090525.1 Planctomycetota bacterium | reverse complement strand
TGGCTGGCGCGAAACTGGCCGCTCTGCTGGAGGAGGCAGTCCACGAGCGGCCCCGGGATCTTCTCCAGCACCATGTCGAGCAGCGGCTCCATCGTGCCCTCGCGGACGGCGGGGTCGTGGGAGGCGTAGCCGCCGCGGCTCGAGGCGTAGACGAACGGGAAATCGGCGAGGTCGTCGTCGGCACCGAGCTCGAGGAACAGGCCGAGGATCTCGTCGAGCACCTCGTGGGGCCGGGCGTCGGGGCGGTCGATCTTGTTGACCACGACCACGGGTCGCAGCCGGCACTCCAGGGCCTTGGCGAGCACGAACCGCGTCTGGGGCATCGGCCCCTCGGCGGCGTCGACGAGCACCAGCGCCCCGTCGGCCATCCGCAGGACCCGCTCCACCTCGCCGCCGAAGTCGGCGTGGCCGGGCGTGTCCATGATGTTGATCTTCTTGCCCTTCCACTCCACCGCGATGTTCTTGGCGAGGATCGTGATGCCCCGCTCCTTCTCCAGGTCGTTGGAGTCGAGGATCCGCTCGCCGGCCAGCTGGCTGGCCCGAAACTGCCCGCTCTGCCGCAGCAGGCAGTCGACGAGCGTGGTCTTGCCATGGTCGACGTGGGCGATGATCGCGATGTTGCGAATGTCGCCCCGGCGGGCGGGGGCGGGGGGGGCCTGGACGGCGGGCGCGGAGGACATGGAGGAAATCCGCCCGGGCGACGGGCGGCGTGAAGGCGGGAGGGGATGGTGAGATTATCCCGGTGGGCAGCGGAACTGCCTAGCCGGGAAGGCGGGAATGGAGACGATGGGGATCGAACCCACAACCCCCGCCTTGCAAAGGCGGTGCTCTCCCAATTGAGCTACGTCCCCGGCCGATCTGGAGAGTGCGCGCGCCAAGATTCGAACTTGGGACCTCCACCTTATCAGGGTGGCGCTCTAACCAACTGAGCTACGCGCGCGGCGCGAATCACCGAGACCCCAAGTCTAGGCGGCACCGGCCACGGCTTCAAAGGGGGCGGCCCGGAGCGGCCCGACAGGCAAGTTGGCGCTGGCGCGGACGGGCCTTTCGGTATAGGTTTCGCATCCACGAGCGCCGCGCGCGGACCGCGGCCGCACCGCCTGCTGGAGCCAGCCTGACATGCCGTCCCGTCCCTCCCCCCGCCATCTCGTCCCGGGCCTGCTCGCCGGCCTGGTCGCCTGTCTCACCGCCCTGCCCTGCGGCCGCGTCCTGGCCGCCCCGACCGTGCAGGAGGCGCTGGCGGTCGAGCCCCGCCAGAAGGGAGTCGACTACGACCGCCCCACGCCCGAGCAGGCCGCAGCCGCCACGATCAAGCAGGAGAAGCTCGACGGCGTCAGCGCCCTGGTGGTGCGTGGCGGCGACGGCCGGATCCTGCGGGCCTTCGCCGATGCCAACGGCGACCGCGTGGTCGATCGCTGGAGCTTCTTCAAGGACGGCCTCGAGGTCTACCGCGAGATGGACGGCGACGATCAGGACGCCAAGGCCGACCAGTCGCGGTGGCTCGGCTCGGCCGGCACCCGCTGGGGCGTCGACACCGACGGCGACGGCGCGCTCGACGCCTGGAAGACGATCTCGGCCGAGGAGGCCACGGCGGAAATCGTCCGGGCGCTGGCGGAGCGCGATGCCGCCGCCTTCGCCCGCCTGCTCCCCACGAAGGCCGACCTCGAGGCGGCCGGATTCTCCGGCGACCGGCTGGCCGCCGTGACGGCCCGGGCCGCCGCCGCCGCCCAGGAGTTCGCCAAGCTCGCAGCCTCCCAGAAGAAGGTGGGCCCGAGCGCCACGTGGACGAGCATGCTCACGCCCCAGCCCCCCGGCGTGCTGCCCGCGGGATCGCCCGGCATCGACCGCGACGTGATCGCCTACGACAACGTGGTGGCCCTCGCCGACGACGGCGGCAACGGCGTGCAGGTGATCGTCGGCTCGCTCGTCCGCTGCGGCGACACCTGGCGACCGATCGACGCGCCCCAGCTGCCGGGCGCCGACGGCAGGCTCGCCGAGACGCCGGGATTCTTCTCGCCCGCCGTCGAGGCGGTGGTGAACGGAGCCCCAGCCGCCGCGGCCGACGAGACGCTGCGACCGCTGTTGGCCGCGCTGCGGGAGATCGAGGACCGGATGGCGTCCGCCGACGACGCCGGCCGCCGCACGCTCGCCGGACAGTACGTCGCGAAGCTCGAGGAGGTGGTGGCCGCGGCGGGCGCCGCCGAGAAGCCCTTCTGGAGCCGCCAACTGGTGGAGACCGTCGCGGCCTACGTGCAGGAGGGCCTGCTCGCCGACGGCATGACCGTGCTCGAAAAGCTCGCCGAGACGTCGAAGGACGATCCCGAACTGGCGGCCTTCATCGACTTCCGGCTCATCCAGGCCCGCTACGCCGCGAGCATGGAGGCGGCCGACGCCGATCCCGAGAAGCTGCAGGACACCTGGTTCGAGAGCCTCGCGAAGTTCGTCGAGGATCATCCGAAGGCGACGGAGGCCGCCGAGGCACTGCTGCAGCTGGCGTTCCGCGACGAGTTCGAGGGCCGCGACGCCGAGGCCATCGCCCGCTACGGCGAGCTGGCCGCCTCGTTCCCCGAAACGCCGCAGGCCCGCAAGGCCGCCGGCGCCGTCCGCCGGCTGGAGAGCGTGGGCAAGCCGCTCGGGCTTTCCGGGAAGACGCTCGACGGCAAGCAACTGGCGGTGGAATCGCTCAAGGGCCGACCGGTGCTCGTCCACTTCTGGTCGACCGACTGCGAGCCCTGCAAGGTCGACATGGCCCAGATCCGCGAACTGCAGGCGAAGTATGGCCCGCAGAAGTTCGCCTGCGTGGGCGTGGCGCTCGACGGCGATCGGCAGAAGCTCGGCAAGTTCCTCGCCGAGAAGCCGCTGCCGTGGCCGCAGCTCCACGAGGACGGCGGCCTCGACAGCCGGCTGGCCGAGGAGTACGGCGTACTCGCGCTGCCGACGATGATCCTCGTCGCGGCCGACGGCACCGTGGCCGACCGCAACGTGTCGATCACCGACCTCGAGAAGAAGCTCGCGGCCCTGCTGGGGGCCAAGTAGGCGGCCGCCGGTCGCCCGCCACGGCCGGCCTGCGGCAACCTGGGCGAACTGCGGCGACTCCTGCTGGCTTTGCCTGGGAGAGCCGCGCACGCTACCGTCCGCGGCCCGAGCCAGCCCCCGTCCCCCGAGGCCAGCGCCCATGCTCTTCGCCCTCGCCGTCAGCCCCGTCTTCTGCTGCATCGGTGCCGTGCAGGTGCTCGGCGTCGCCGCCGCGGCGGCGGCCCGCCTGACAGAGGGCACGCGGCACGAGGCGTGCGGACAGTGGCTGTGCCTCACGGCCCTGGCGGTGGTCGGAACGGGGTGCGGCATCGCGATTCAGTTCGGGCCCGGCGCGGCGGCGGCCTCCGCGGCCGCCCTCGCCCTGATGACGCTGATCACGGTCGCCGACTTCCTCCCCGGCAACAGACCATGGCCGCCGGTGGCCGCCCCAGGCTGCCCAGACTGCCACGGCGCTGCCGTCGTCCGGGGAACCGGAAAAAAACTCCCCTTCGGCACGACCCGCGGCCGATGAATCTTCGGAACCGGAGTTCGCCGCCCCGATCGGGCCGTGTGCTGCCGGCCTCCGCCCGGCCAGCCGCGGCGGGAGGTGTGGCCGAGACCGAGTCGAGAACGCATTCCAGGAGGGACGCATGTCCGTTTCGAGAACCACCTACCTGCTCGCCGTGGCGGTCACCGCCTGCCTGGCGTCGGCCACCTGGGCCGATGACCTGGCGACGGCCGTCGCCGGCAAGCTCCGCGACTCCGGCGCGCTCACCGGCTACCGCGTCAACGTGAAGAGCAAGTCGGGCACGGTGTGGCTCGAGGGCCGCGTCGCCGACGAGCGGCAGCTGGCCGCCGCGGTCGGCATCGCCGAATCCACGGCCGGCGTCGAGCGGGTCGTGAACCGGCTCGTGATCGACGGGCAACGCGGGGGCGCTGCCTCCGGCGGCCTCGGCATGCCCGCCTCGATGTGGAACCTCGCAGGCGTTCCGCAGCCGGCGAACGCCGCGTCGTCCTCGGCCAAGCCCGCCAGCAGCAACCCGTTCGCCGGCATGTCGGGCTTGTTCTTCGCCGGCGGCTCGCAGGCCGGCCAGACGGACGGGGGCGTGCAACTCACGCAGGCCACGCAGCCGGTCGGACGGATGCCCAAGGCGGCCACCGCCGGCGCCCGACCGATGCGGCCGCAGGGCCGGCCGATGGCGATGCAGACCGGCGGCCACATGGGCCAGCCGATGACGCTGCCGGCTCCGGGCGGCTACGACGGGCCGCTCGTCGACGGCCAGATGGTGCCCGGCACGATGCAGTACAGCGACGGCTATCCGGCGGGCGACTACCCCGCCAACGGTGCCATGCCCGGCGGGATGGCGGGCGGCCCCGGCATGGGCGGCCCGATGCCCATGGGCGGCACGGGCGTGGGCATGCCGCCGGTGCCGATGCGGGCGGATGGGCCGAACATGCCCAACTACGCCTGGCCCAGCTACGCGGCCTACCCCAACTACGCGGGCCTCCAGTACCCGACGCAGTATTCGCCCACCGCCTGGCCCTACATCGGTCCGTTCTATCCCTACCCGCAGGTGCCGCTCGGCTGGCGGCGGGTGTCACTCGAGTGGGATGACGGCTGGTGGTGGCTCGACTTCGACGACCGTCACATCCACAGCCACCATCGCTGATCCGGCCGACAGGCCCGACTCGCGAGTCGTACGACCGCCCTCCCGGCAGCCCGGGAGGGCGGTTCGCGTTGGGGCGGCAGGGTCTGCCCGACCGGAAAAATCCGCAAGTTCGCCGGCGGGCGCGGTCGATACAACCGGCAGAGTCGGTCTCCTGCCGCCCGAGGAGTGCAGCAATGACGTCCCGCACACGGTTCCTGGTCACGGCCCTCGTCCTGGCGGTCGGTGCCTCCTCGCAGAGCGGCTGCTTCTGGCTGGCCGCCCAGGGCCCGAACCTCGGCCCGCTCGCGATCCCGATCCCCGTGCCGGTCGGCATCCAGAAGGCGAAGGAAGACCAGTTCTGGAACTACGAGCGGTACGAGCGGGCTCCGGTGCTCGGCCCGCTGCAGCCCGGCGGCCCCTGCGAGGCGCTCGACGAGCCGAGCGACGACGAGGTGATGCGGGCGTTGGAGAAGGCCCGGCCCGTGCAGGGCAACTGGCCCTTCCTCTACGAGGTGCAGCGAAACCACGTGCGGATCACGAAGTGCAAGATCGCCGACTACATCGATCCGCCGCGCCACCTGCCGCTGGTCGGCCCCGTCCAGGTGCACCATGCCCACTACAAGTGCACCGTCTACTTCCAGGAGGTGAAGCGGATCGGCTGGCCGGTGCCGCACACGCTCGTGGACGAGGACGTGCAGGAAGTGGTCTACATCGACCACGACCACATGCACATGGTGGGCGACGTCGACACCGGCTGCGACGCGAACTTCTGAGTTCACGGCTGCAGGGGCATCCATGCCCCCTGCAGCCTTGGCGGCCCGCGGGCCTTCGGCCCCGGCCGCCGGCCGCACCTCCGGGCGGCCGTGGTCGTGCCCGCAGCGAGGAAACGCGTCCTCTCGGCGCATCCGTAGCGGCGGGCATCCTGCCCGCCGAATGCGAACCGGGGTGGCCGACGGATTCCGCGGGCAAGATGCCCGCGGCTACGGAGCGCATCCATGGACCTGCGAGGGGTTGCCCATGCCAATCGAGCGGCGTAGGAAACCGAGCGCAGCCAGGATGGCGAAAGCGAGGTTTCATCCGAGCGAGCGGAGGCCTGGAGGGCCGCAGCGAGCGTCCGGCGAGATGGCATGGGCAACCCCGAGCGTGCGCGACCAGGAGCGATGTCTTGCGTGATCCGGTCACGGCGTGACCGGACTCCCGGGGCGTGACCGGACTCCCGGGGCGTGACCGGACTCCCGGGCGCGACCGGGCTCCCGGGGCCCTGCCGGTCGTGCCGGTCGCACCGGCAGGGCGTGGGCGGCCCACAGGATTCGCCCCGCGGCGCCGCAACGACCGATGGAACTGGGAGTGGCGGGGGCGAGGGACCGATCCGCCGCTACGGCCCATCGGCAGGATCATGCCCATGTCGTGGAGAGGGAACTCCCGAGCCCCGGCTCGTGCCGCGCCGGCACGTCTCGTCTGCCTGCGCGCGGCCGCACTGCTCGCCGCCGCCATCGCCGTGGCCCTGCCCCCCTGTGCCGCCCTCGCCCAGGAACCGCGGGCCTGGGCCGGCGGCGCGGAGCCGGCCCGCGAGCCGCTCCGCATCGCCGCCGTGCCGCAGGCGGGCGACGACGAGCCAGCGGACACCGCGCGGCTGATCCCCACCGGCAACCTCCTGGCCACGCTGCGGGACGGCGGCGTGCTGATGGTGCCGCTCGTGGGCTGCTCGTTCGCGCTCGTCGTGTTCGGCATCGAGCGGGCGGTGAGCCTGCGGACGGGCCGCGTCGTGCCCAAACTGTTCGCCGAACGGCTGATCGCCCAACTCCAGGACAGGGCGCTCTCGCGCGCGGCGGCCCTCGAGGCCTGCGACGAGAACGGCAGCCCGGCGGCCCGCGTGTTCGCCGCCGCCATCCGCCGCTGGGGCCGGCCGGCCGTCGAGATCGAGCAGGCCGCCATCGACGCCTGCGAGCGGGAAGTCAACCATCTCCGCCGCTATCGTCGCGTGTTCAACGGCGTGGCCACGATCAGCCCGCTCTTGGGCCTGCTCGGCACGGTGTTCGGCCTGATTCACTCGTTCAACGAGGTCGCCGCGGCCGGTGCGATGGGCCGGCCCGACCTGCTCGCCGGCGGCTTCGGCGAGGCGCTCATCACCACTGCGATGGGGCTCCTGGTGGCGATTCCCGCGATGGTGCTCCACTCCTACTTCACCAGCCGCGTCGATCGGCTCGCCATGCGGCTCGACGAGACCTGCCAGCAGGTCATCGACGAGGTCTCCCAGGAGGCCCTCGCCGAGCCCAAGAAGCGGCTCGCGGGGTAACGGCCATGCCGCTGGTGCGACTGTCGGACGAGGACGAGCCCGCGCCCAACCTCGCGCCGATGATCGACGTGATCCTCGTGCTCACGATCTTCTTCATGTGCGCCACGAAGTTCTCAGCCGACGAGCGGCAGTTCGAGCTCGACCTGCCCCAGGTGGGCGGCGCGGCCGTGGCGGGCTCGGCCCGCCCGGAGATCGTGGAAGTGGAGGCCGGCGGGGCCCTGCGGCTCGGGGCCGACGAGGTCACGCTCGAGGAGCTCGGCAGCCGCCTGGCCGCGGCCCGCGACACGCGGCCCGACGTGGCCGTGATGATCCGCGGCGAACGCGCGGTGCCCCACGGACGGATGGCGGAGATCTACGAGGCCTGCCGTGGGGCGGGCGTGCGGCACGTGGCGATCTCCGTCCGCACCCGGCCCGACGCGACGCGAAAGTGACCCTCCCGCCATGCACGCGACGGGAATCGCCGTGGCGGTGCTGGCGGCGGCGGCGGCCGTCGGTGTGACCGCGCTCGTGCGGACGCGCTGGCTCCAGTCCCGCACGCTCGAGAAGTGCATCGGCCTGTCGGTGGTGCTCCATCTGGTGGTGGCCGTCGTGGCGGCGTTCACCGGCGGCTGGTCGCCCGCCTCGTGGGGCAGGCTCGACGAGGGACGGATGACGATGATGGTCGTGCTGGCGGACGAGGCTTCCGACGACGAGGGCCTGGCCGATGCGGCGCCGGCCAGCGAGGATCCCGCGGTGCCGGTGGACGATGCCGCGCCTGCGGCGCCGCCCGCCGACCCGGTGGCCGAGGCCCCGAAGCTCGTCTCGCTGGCGGCCGCCGACGCGGCGCCGGCACCGCCCGATCTCGTGCCGCTGCTCGACGCGCCGGCCGACGAGCCGACAGAAGAGACCTTGGCCGACGCAGCCGCCGACGCCGAGGCGCCGCCCGGGGGTGATGCCCAGCGCATCGCGGCTCCCGCCGCGGTGGCCCCGACTTCCCGCGTGCCCGAGGCCTACGCCGACCGGATCGGCTCGCGGCGGGCGGCGGCGGCCGCGGCCCGGGGCGGCTCGGCGGAGACGGAGCGGGCCGTGCAGGCGGGGCTCGCCTGGCTGGCCGCGGCCCAGTCGACCGACGGCCGCTGGGATGCCGCCCGCCACGGTGCCGGCCGGGGCCGCGCGGGGAGCGGCCAGCACAGCCCCGAGGTGGGCGGCCGGGCCGACCATGGCGTGACGGGGCTCGCCCTGCTCGCCTTCCTGGGCGCGGGCAACACGCACCTCGAGGGGCCGCATGCGGCGACCGTGGCCCGCGGCATCGGGTTTCTGGCGGGCCGGCAGCGGGCCGATGGATCGCTCGCAGGCGACGCCGAGTTCTTCGCCGCGCTCTATTGCCACGGAATGGCGACGATCGCGGTGGGCGAGTGCGCGGCGCTGAGCTGCGACCAGTCGCTGCGGCCGGTGCTCGAGCGGGCGATCCGTCACACGCTGGCCACGCAGCATCCGGCGACGGGTGGCTGGCGCTACGCGGCCGGTGACCGCGGCGACACGAGCCAGTTGGGCTGGCAGGTGATGGCACTGGCCGCCGCCCGCAACGCGGGGCTCACGGACCTCGAGCCCGCCCAGGGCCGGGCACTCGCGTTCCTGGGAAGTGTCTCCTCGGGCTCGGCGGGCGGCCTGGCCGCCTATCGCCAGGGCGAGCGGCCGAGCGTGGCGATGACCGCCGAGACGCTCTTCTGCCGGCTGCTCCTGGGCATGCCGGCCGATCACCCGGCGGCCGTCGAGGCCCTCGGCCTGATCGCCGGCTCGCCCCCGGTCGCCGGAACCTACAACATCTACACGTGGTATTACGCCACGCTCGCCTCGTTCCATGCCGGCGGCCCCCAATGGGAAGCCTGGAACGGGCGGCTTCAGGCGGCGCTCCTGCCGCTGCAACACCGCTCCGGCGGCCTGCTCGACGGCAGTTGGGATCCCGACCCTGTCTGGGGCGGCCACGGCGGCCGCGTCTACTCGACGGCGCTCGCCGCCCTCACGCTCGAGGTCTACTACCGCTACCTGCCGCTGCACGGCCGGACCACCCGAATGGCGGCGACGCCCTGAGCGGCGCGTGGGCTGGCGACCCGCGAAACCAGCACGACCGTCCTGCACGGAATGACCGGCGGTTTGAAGGGGCGGGTGCAGGGGGATAGACTTCGAGTGTTGGGCGACAACGAACGGTAAAGTCGCTCGTCCCGCCGGAGGATCCGCCCGTGGCTCCCTGTCTCGCGATGTTCGGTCTTGGCACGACGGAGCTGTTGATCCTCGGGGCCATCGTCCTGCTGCTCTTCGGCACCCGCCTGCCGAAGGTGATGCGGTCGCTCGGCGAGGGCATCGTGGAGTTCAAGCGGGGTGTGCAGGGCATCGAGGACGGCAGCGCGGCCGCGCCCCGCGAGCCCGGCGGCTCCGACGCCCGCTAGGCACGAGTCTCGTCAGGCGCGGTCCGCCGCGGCTCCATCATGTTCGGACTCGGCCCCCTGGAGATTCTCGTCATCGCGGCGATCGCGGTGATGATCTACGGCAAGCGGCTGCCGGAGGTGGGCCAGACGTTCGGCAAGACGGTGGGCCAACTCCGCAAGCAGTGGCAGGCGATGTCCCGGGAGTTCGAGATGGCCGCCAGCCTCGAGGCCCAGCCGGCCCAGCGGCGGGCGTCGCCCCGCACCGGCCGCCGTCACGACGACGAGGTGGGGCCGACGGTGGCCTCACCGAGACTCGAGCCGCCCCCCGGCGACGACGCCTGAGCCCCTGTGAACCGTGCGGCGAGCCCGCCGCGCGGGTCGTGCGTGCGGGTCGTGACGACGGCCGGTCGCCGTGCTACGATCTCGCTGGCGGTCGGGCGATGAGAGAAGTCGTCTTCCGTTCGCCACGCCGGGCAGCTAGCTCAGTTGGTTAGAGCGCTACGTTCACACCGTAGAGGTCACAGGTTCGAATCCTGTGCTGCCCACTAGGCCAGTTTCGGCGAGTGGCGTGATTCCCGAGGAACCCGCTGCAACCTGAATGGTGGCAGCGGGTTTTGTCGTTGCGTGCGGCTCTGTGCCGTCCGGTGCGGACGCCTGCGGAGCCGCAATTCGCGTCGCGACGGCGTCGTCATT
Source organism: Planctomycetota bacterium (assembly GCA_046090525.1). Taxonomy (GTDB): domain Bacteria; phylum Planctomycetota; class Planctomycetia; order Pirellulales; family UBA1268; genus QWPN01. The sequence continues at coordinate 320 of JBJTAA010000345.1, read as the reverse complement.
CGCCTCGCGCTCCGGCTGGCCCCCGGCCCGGGAGCAGGCGCGTGCTGGCGACCTGCTCCCCTCGCGTTGGAATCAGCGTGGCGTCGTGCGCGTCAGGCCCGCGTCCGCCGCCGCCCCACGAGATAGCCGCCGCAGGCTATTCCCGCGAAGGCCATGGCGTAGGTGGAGGGTTCGGGGACGGCGGCGGACGCGAGCCTGACGCGCTCGACGCCACGCTGATTCCAACGCGACGGGAGCAGGTCGCCAGCACGCGCCTCCCCCCGGGCCGGGGGCCAGCCGGAGCGCGAGGCGAATGACGACGCCGTTGCGACGCGAATTGC
>JBJTAA010000344.1:0-10366 GCA_046090525.1 Planctomycetota bacterium | reverse complement strand
GCCGATCCCGACGACGCCATCCTCAGCCGCACGCTCGCCGCGGTCGTGCCCGTGTGCAGCGGCATCAGCCTGGCCTACACCTTCTCGCGGATCGACCCGCTCGTGTACGGCGCGGGCACGAAGCTGCCCCACAACATCACCGGGCTGATCGGCGTGATGGATGGCCACGCGAGCGATCTGCGGACCGGGCTGCCGCTGCAGGGCGTGGAGATCCACGAGCCGGTGCGGCTGCTCCTCATCGTGGAGACCACGCCCGAGCGGCTCCACCGCGCGCTTGCCCCCTTGCCGGCGGTGGCGCGGCTGATCCGCAACGGCTGGGTGCAGGCGGCCTGCTGGCCGCCGAATGGTGGCGTGCCCGAGATCTACGACCCGCGGCACGAGCGGTTCGTGCCGCATGCGGTGGAGGCGGCGACGCTCCCCGAGGTGGCACGATCCGCCGACTGGTTCACAGGCCGGCGCGACAACCTGCCGCCGGCCCTGATCCGCCCCCCGGCCCGCTCCGCGGAGGCAGCCGCATGAGCCTCGCCAGCCCCACCCCTCACGAACTCGCCGCCTGGCTGGTCGTGGCCCAGGTCGCGGCACCGGCCGCCACGCTCGCGGCCATCGCCCTGCCGGCGCTCGTCGGCCGGGCACTCTCGGAGCGAGCGACCACGCGGCTCGTGGCGGCGGGCTTCGGCGTCGCCTTCCTCGCCGCCCTCGCGAGCCTCGTCATCGGGACGGCCCGCGGGTTTCCCGAGGAGGTCGTCCACCTCGGCACGCTCTTCTCGGTGGGGCACCACGCGGCCACGGTGGAGCTCGTCGCCGACGCGCTCTCGCTGCCCTACGTCTGCTTCTCCACGGGGCTGTGCGCGCTCGTCAACGCGTTCGCCGGCCGCTACCTTCACCGCGAGCCCGGCTTCACGCGGTTCTTCATCCTGCTGGCGCTCTTCGGCTTCGGGATGAACCTGCTCGTACTGGCCGGCAGCATCGACGTGCTCTTCGCGGGCTGGGAGTGCGTCGGCATCTCGTCGACGCTCTTGATCGGCTTCTTCCACGAGCGGCGGACGGCGGTCGAGGCGGCCGTCAGGGCGTTTGTCACGTACCGGATCTGCGACATGGGGCTCCTGGCGGCCGGCGTGGTGATCCACCAGGCCGTCGGCTCGGGCGACTTCGACCGCGTGTTCGCCGGCACCTGGCCCGATGCCCGCTGCCTCGTGCCCACCGCCACCGCCGTGCCGGCCGCGCTGCTCTTGGTGTTCGCGGCGCTCGGCAAGAGCGCGCAGGTGCCCTTGTCGGGCTGGCTGCCGCGGGCCATGGAGGGGCCCACGCCGTCGAGCGCGATCTTCTATGGCGCCCTCTCGATCCACGCCGGCGCCTACCTGCTCCTCCGCTGCTCGCCCCTGCTCGACGCCGCGCCCGGCGTGGCCTGGCTGCTCGTGGCGATCGGCCTGGGCACCGCGATCCACGCCGCGCTCGTCGGGAGCGTGCAGACCGACCTCAAGGGCATGCTGGCCTACGCCTCGATGACGCAGGCCGGGCTGATCCTCGCCGAGATCGGCCTGGGCTGGCGGGTCGTGCCGCTCGTGCACGTCATCAGCCACGCGATCCTCCGCAGCCTCCAGATCCTGCGATCACCCTCGGCGCTCCACGACCGCCATGAACTGGAGGCCGCCTTGGGCGGGCCGCCGGGCCAGGGCGAGAGCCTTGTCCTGCGACTCCTGCCGGCCGCCGCGCGGGCGACGCTCTACCGGATCTCGCTCGACCGCGGCTTCGAAGACGCTTGGATCGGGCGGCTGGCCGTGGGGCCCGTCTTGGGCGCGCTGCGGGCGGCCGCGGCGTTCGAGCGGCGGCTCGTGGAACGGCTCGGGGGCGGCCAGCAGACCGCCGCCGAGTGGCAGCGTGATCGGGGGTCGGCATGAGCACGGGCGACCTCATGCTGGTGGCGGCCGCCGTGAGCGTGCTTGCGCCCGTGGCGGGCATCGTGACTGTGCGCCTGGCGGCGGGTCGGGTCGACCCGCGGTGGCCGGCCGTGGCGAGCCTGGCCGCGGCGCTCGCCGGCGCGGTGATGGTCGCGTGGGGCTGGTGGGGGTCGGGCGGCGGCCGGCCGCTCATGGTCGGGCCGCAACTCGGGGGGGGCGGCCTCGTGCACCTCGACGGCCTGACGGCGATCCTCCTGCCGCTCGTGGGGATCGTGGAACTGGCGATCGTGCTCGTGGCCCCGCGGCGGGCCCTCTCGGCCGACGCCGTGACGCGGCTCCTGGCGGGGGCCTCGCTCACCGCCGCGATCATGCTGACGTCGCACCCGGTGTCGCTCGTGGTGCTGTGGGTCGCATCGCTCGTGCCCACCTGGCTTTCCACCCGGGCCACGCCGGGGGGCCGGCCCACGGCCCGCGTCTATTGCATCGCGATGATCACCGGCAGCGTGTTTTTCACGGCCGGCGTGGCACTGATGACGCTGGATCCTCCCTGGCTGCCCGGGTCGGGCACGATCGGCATGGCCGGCGGCTGGCTGGTGGCAGTGGCGGTGATGATCCGCAAGGGGATCGTGCCCTTCCACTCCTGGTATCCGGCGCTCTTCGAGGCGGCCCCGATGGCGACGGCCCTGGCGGCGACGATGCCGCAGGTGGCGTCGTACGCGGCGATCCGCCTGCTCGTGGGCCATGCCAACGGCGTGGGCCCGCAGCTCGTGGTGCTGTCGCAGGCGGCGCTCGTCACGGCCGCGTATGGCGCCGCCCTGGCGGTGGTGCAGCGGGATGTCCGCGGGCTGGTGGGCACGCTCGCCCTCAGCCAGTCGGCGATGGTGCTGGCGGGCCTGGCCGGCAGCCTCGCGATGGAGCTCTGCGGCGCGCTTGCGATCTGGGTGTCGAGCGGGCTTGCGCTCACCGGCATCGGGCTTGTGGCCTGGGCGCTCGAGAGCCGGGCCGGCCGCCTGCCGCTCGACTCGCCCCAGGGGCGGTTCGCCGACGCGCCGGCGTTGGCGGCGTTCTTTCTGCTCTTCGGCTTGGCAAGCCTCGGTTTCCCGGGCACGCTATCCTTCGTGGCCGACGACCTGATCGTCGCGGGCAGCCTCGGTGATCAGCCGCATGCCGGCGTGCTGGTGATCGTGGCCACCGTGTTCTCGGGGATCGCGGTGGTGCGCGGCTGGTTCCGGATCTTCGGCGGGCCGCCGGTGGCCGACGCGCCGCGGCATCAGGTGCTGCGCCGCGAGCGGGCGCCGCTGGTCGTGCTGTTGGCGGTGCTCTTCGGCCTCGGGCTCTGGCCACGTCCCTTCGTCACCGGTCTCGAGCAGGTCGCCGAGTCGCTGCTCGCCTCACGAGCCCCCGCTTCCCACACCCTCCCCGGACATTCGCCATGACGAGTTCCTCGGGCTCCCTGCCGGCCGCCGCGACCGACCCGCCCCGTGGCGACGCCGCCGGCTTCGTCCGCCACGTCCGCGCCGACGCGACGAGCGGATTCCTCGTCTTCCTGATCGCGCTGCCGCTGTGCCTGGGGATCTCGGTGGCCAGCGGGTTTCCGCCCGTGGCGGGCGTGTTCACGGCCGCGGTGGGCGCCGTGCTCACGAGCCTGATCAGCAACTCCGAACTCACGATCAAGGGGCCTGCGGCGGGCCTGATCGTGATCGTGCTCGGGGCGATGCAGTCGTTCGGCTTCACGGGCGGCTCCGATCCCGCGGCTGACCTGTCCGCCTACCGGATGGTGCTGGCGGTGGGCTGCGTCGCCGGGCTCGTGCAGGTGGCGCTCGGGCTGCTTCGGGCGGGTGCCCTCTCCGAGTTCTTCCCCACGGCCGTCGTGCACGGCATGCTCGCGGCGATCGGGCTGATCATCTTTCTCAAGCAGCTGCCGGTCGTGTTCGGCGAGAAGCCGCCGGCCGAGCCGCTCGAGACGCTCACCCACCTGCCGGCCGAGATCGCCGGGGTCAATCCGCAGATCGCGGTGATCGGCCTCGTGAGCCTGGCGATCCTGTTCGGCTGGCCGCTCCTGCGTCCGCGGCTCAGGCCCGCCTGGCTGCGGCTGGTGCCCGCGCAGCTGCTCGTGCTGGCGGTGGCGCTGCCGCTCGGGCTGTGGTTCGACCTGGCCCACGACCACGTCGTCCACATCGCGGGCCGCGACTACGCCGTCGGCGAGTCGTTCCTGGTGAGTGTGCCCCGCAACCTGCTGGCGGCCGTGACCATGCCGGACTTCTCGGTCTTCACCGCCCCGGCCACGCGGCTGGCCGCCGCCTGGTGGGTGACGATGTTCGCACTCGTCGGCAGCATCGAGTCGCTGCTCTCGGCCAAGGCGATCGACCTGCTCGATCCCTGGAAGCGGAAGACCGACATGAATCGCGACCTGCTCGCGGTGGGCGTGGCCAACGCGGCGGTGGCGGCGATCGGCGGCCTGCCGATGATCTCCGAGATCGTCCGCAGCAAGGCGAACATCGACGCCGGCGGCCGCACCCGCTTCGCCGACCTCTGGCACGGGCTCTTCCTGCTGGCGTCGGTGGCCCTGGCGCCGGGGCTCATCCACATGATCCCGCTCTCGGCCCTGGCGGCGATGCTCGTCTACACGGGGCTCAGGCTGGCATCGCCCCGCGAGTTCATCAACGTGTTCCGGATCGGCCCGGAGCAGCTGGCGATCTTCGTGGCCACGATCGTGGGGGTGTTGCTCACCGACCTGCTCGTCGGCGTGGGGATCGGGGTCGCGCTGAAGTTCGTGATCCATGCGATCAACGGCGTCTCGCTCGGATCGTTCTTCAAGCCGTTCCTCAAGGTGACCGCGCTCGACGATCACACCGTACAGATCGACGCGGCCGGCTCGGCCGTGTTCAGCAACTGGCTGCCGTTCCGCCGGCAGCTCGTGCAGCTGGGGCTCGAGCAGGGCAACGACGTGGTGCTCAACCTCGCCGGCACGCGGCTGGTGGACAGCAGCGTGATGGAGAAGCTCGAGGAACTCCGCCACGACTTCGCCCGGGCCGGCCGGCGGCTGGAGGTGGTGGGGCTCGACGACCACCACGGCCTGTCGTCGCATCCGCACGCGACGCGGCGCCGGGCCCCCTGACACCCGCCCCACGGGTTTTCGCGGGGCGCACGCCTGCTACCATCATGAGCGATGCGACGATCGTGGTCGTGACCCCGATTGTGTTCCACGCCCCTCCACTCCCCTGGTCGCTCCTATGAAATCGATCTCCGTACTGCTGCTCTCCCGAGCCGACGTGATGGCCCTCGACCTTTCGCCCGACGACGTCGTGGGCGTGGTCACCCAGGCCCTCAGGGAGCACGCCGCCGGCACCTACGAGATGCACCCCAAGATCGGCGTGCATCCCACCCGCACCGACCCGGCCAACTTCATCCACGCGATGCCCGCCTATCTCCGCCAGCTCGACGCCTGCGGGCTCAAGTGGGTGGGAGGATTCGCCCGCAACTTCGAGCGCGACCTGCCAAATGTCACGGGCATCCAGGTCTTCAACGACACCGACACGGGCATCCCGCTGGCGGTGATGGAGTGTGGCTACCTCACCGGCCTGCGGACGGCGGCGGTGAGCGCGATCGCCGCCCGGCAGGGCGCGGCCGAGGGGGCCACGACGCTCGCCCTGGCCGGCTGTGGCTTCGAGGGCACCATGCACCTGCGGTTCCTGACCCACCTGCTCCCGTCGCTGCGCGAGGTGCGGCTCTACGACATCCGGCCCGAGGCGACGAAGCGGCTGGCGGATCAGGCGGCCGGCTATTTCGGGGGCCGGATCCAGGCCGTGGCCGACACCGAGTCGTGCCTGAAAGACGCCGACGTGATCTCGACCTGCACCAACGGCGACGACCAGCTCGTCAGGGCGGCGTGGTTCAAGCCGGGGGCGTTCGCGGTGGGCATCGAGGGGGGCTGCGCGTTCACCGCCGAGGCCCTGCACTCCGCCGACAAGTTCGTCGTGGACGACGTCGCGCTGGCCCGCTACTTCGACGAACTCGGCCGCGACCGCAAGACGGCCGACGGTCGGCCCGATCCGGAGTTTCCCGGGGGCATGCCGGCGATCCACGCCACGATCGGCGAACTGGTGGCCGGCAAGAAGCCCGGGCGCGAGTCGGCGGCCGAGCGGATCATCGCCGTGCCGATCGGGATGGCGATCTGCGACGTGGCCCTGGCCCACCTCGCCTACCACCGCGCCGTGGAGCGGGGCATCGGCACCAGGTTCGCGCTGACCTGAGCCGCCGTGCGGCATCCCGCCGCGCGAGCGGATTCCGCGGGTTAAAAACCCGCAGCCACGTGCCCCAAAAGTGGCGGCGGGATTTCATCCCGCCGAATGTGGTGGCGAGGGGTTATGGCGTCCGGGCTGTGAAGGCGAGGCTGCCCGGATTCCGCGGGTTAAAAACCCGCGGCCACGATCCAACGCAGGGCCACGAACCGGCCCGCAGCCACGTGCCCCAAAAGTGGCGGGGGGGGTTCATCCCGCCGAATGTGGTGGCGAGGTGTTATGGCGTCCGGGCTGTGAAGGCGAGGCTGCCCGGATTCCGCGGGTTATAAACCCGCGGCCACGATCCAACGCAGGGCCACGATCCGGCCCGCGGCCACGACCCGGCGCAGGGCCACTCGAGCGTGCGACCCGGCCACGAACTACTTCAGCGGCACGAGCGGCGGGATCACCGTGCCCGGCGGCGCCGTCGGTGGGCCGGCCGCCGGCGGCGCGTAGGCGCCCGGCACGCCCGGCGCCGCGGGCTGCACCGGCACCGGGATCGGCTGCGGCGGGGCCGGGGAGGGCGCGGCCACCGGCTTGACCGCCGGAGCAGCCGCGGCCACCGGCGCGGCAGACGGCGTCGGCACCTGGGGCGGCTTGGCCCGGGCGGTGAGATCGTTGATCAGCGACGCGACTTCGGGGTGGTAGGCCAGGCCGCGGGCCTCGTAGATGTCGGCGGGCGTGATGCCGGCGCGGCCGTAGAGCATCGCGTTGGCGTTGGGGTCGAGCGAGAGGCTCGCGCCGTTGACCGACACGCCGAGGAAGAGGCCGCGGGAGCGGGCGTAGGAATAGATCTCGGCTCCCATGCGGGCGTCGGTTCCGGCGTTGGCCGAGCGGCCGATCGGGCCCAGGGCGACGTTGGCGTCGGCGCCGAGCGTGACCTTCTCCCCCTTGAGCATGCCCTCGAGGCTGCGGGGCGTGGCGAACACGAGCACGATGTCGGCCGCCTGCACGCCGGCCTGGAAGCCGAGGCTGCCGCCCCCCATCGTCACCATCGCCGGCGGGCTCCAGGAGCCGTCGCTGCGGCGGACGAGGAGCACGCCCTTGCCGTAGTTGACGCCGAGGATGAACCCGCCCTTGACCATGTTGGGGAAGATGGCGACGCCCTGGGCGGTGCTCAGCATCGCGGGCGGAATCGACTCGATCTGCAGGCCACCGAACTCGTCGAGCACCTGCTGGGCGGAGACGACCGTCTGCAGTTCCGCCGTGGCCGGGGGCAGGGCCACCTGCGCGGCGGCGGTGTGCCAGCGAGGCCACAAGCAGGGCGGAGAGCGCGAGGCGCATGGGCGAATCCTTTCGCGGCTGCGGGGCTGTTGACCGCGTGAGCCTAGCGAACCCGGGCAAGCGGGGTCGAGCCCGGTTTGGGCGCGGAAGGCGAGGTCGGCCGAGTCGGGCGTACGCTTTCCCCATCCAAGCCCCCCGGCGCGAGCCGGGGGGATGCCGCGAACCATCCCGTTTGACGACGCGGCGGTTCATCGAGCACCGCGGCCCGGTCGGGCGGGGACGCCACGTCGCGGGTGGTGGCCGGAGTCATCCCCCTTGCTCGCGCAAGAGGGCTTTCTCTTCTCGTCCTTGACCAAGGAATATACATACGTACACTTCTAAGGCATGGCGACAAACGAACCCTTCACGCCCGACCCGCTGGCCTTTTTTCTCACCTGGACGACCTACGGCTCGTGGTTGCCCGGAGATGACCGCGGTTGGGCCGACGACCGCGGCGTGCTCCGCGAACCGAGCTTGCGCCTGACGAGTTCGGCACGTCGTCGACTCGCTGGCTTCGCGGTCTCGCTCACGCTGGCGCAGCGCGAGCAGGTGGCGCAGACAATCGCGCGACACTGTCAGCACCGCCAGTGGACGTTGTTCGCGGTCGCCTGTCGCTCCCAGCACGTGCATGTCGTTGTCTCGGCCCCGGCGTACCAGCCCGTCACCGTGAGCCAACAACTCAAGATGTGGGCGGCTCGGACGCTGGTGTCGGGCGGAGCGTTGGCAGGGAGAATCTGGACGCGTGGGTGTAGCCGGCGTCGGATTTATGACGAGCGCGGGCTGCAGGCCGTCGTCCAGTACGTAGCGGAGTGCCAGGATCGCCCGATTGCGTAAGCACGTGGGTGTGGAGGAGTGTCGATCGCCTTGGTGCTGGGAGCGGTATGGCGCGGCCCGGTCGGCGATAACGCCACGTCGCGGGTGGTGGCCGGCGTCATCCCCCTTGCTCGCGCAAGGGGGCTTTTATGCGTCCCATCCAAGCCCCCCGGCGCAAGCCGGGGGGATGCCGCGAACCATCCCGCTTGACGAAGCGGTTCATCGAGCACTGCGGCCCGGCCGGGCGGCGACGCCACGTCGTGGGTGATGGCCGGCGTCATCCCCCTTGCTCGCGCAAGGGGGCTTTTATGCGTTCAGCCGCTCGTGGGCCTCGAGCACGAGCGACTCGGTCTCGTCCCAGCCGATGCAGGCGTCGGTGATCGACACCCCATACTGCAGGCTCGCCCGATCCGCGCTCGCCGGCTGGCTGCCGGCGTGGATGTTGCTCTCGAGCATCATCCCCACGATCGACGTGTCGCCGGCCCGCCGCTGCTCGAGCACGTCGCGCCACACGGCCGCCTGCCGCGTGTGGTCCTTGCCGGAGTTGGCGTGGCTGCAGTCGACGATGATCCGCGGCGGCAGGCCCGCCTTCTCGAGCTTCGTGCGGGCCTCGTGCATCACCTCGGGCGAATAGTTGCTGCCCGAGCGGCCGCCCCGGAGCATCAGGACGCCCCAGGGATTGCCCGTGGTCGAGACCACGCACGTGCCGCCGTCGTTGTCGATGCCGAGGAAGGAATGGGGCGTCTTGGCGGCCTGCATCGCGTCGATCGCGGCCTGCAGCGACCCGTCGGTGGAGTTCTTGAAGCCCACCGGCATCGACAGGCCGCTGGCCATCTGGCGATGGGTCGGGCTCTCGGTGGTGCGGGCCCCGATCGCCCCGAGCACGATCGTGTCGGCGATGTATTGCGGCGTGATCGGCTCGAGAAACTCGGTGGCCGTCGGCAGGCCCATCCCCGCGATCTCGATCAGCAGGCCGCGGGCCAGCCGCAGGCCGGTGGCCACGTCGAAGGTGTCGTCGAGGTGGGGGTCGTTGATCAGGCCCTTCCAGCCCACGGTCGTGCGCGGCTTCTCGAAATAGACCCGCATGATCACGAGCAGCCGGTCGGCCACGCGGTCGGCCAGGCCCTTGAGCCTGACGGCATAGTCGCGGGCGGCGTCGAGGTCGTGGATCGAGCAGGGGCCCACGATCGCCATCAGCCGCGGGTCGTCGCCGCCGAGCACCCGCTCCACGTCGCGGCGGCCGGTCAGGATCGTGGCGGCGGCCTCGGCCCCGAGCGGCAGGAGGTTGCAGAGCCTGGCCGGCGGCACGAGCGGCTCGAGGCTGCGGATCCGGAGGTTGCCAGTGGCGGGAGGCGAGGCGGGCCGGGCGGCGGATTTCATGCCTCAACTCTAACCGATCCTCCGGCAAAAACACGGGCCAGCGATCGGCGACGTGGAGGGCTCCCGTGGGGTCGAGCCCGGCAGGTTGCAAACCTGCCCCACGTCGGGAAAACACGCCCGGTAGGTTGCAAACCCGCCCCACGAACTGTTCAATCCGGGTCCGGAGCCTTCACCGGCCGCAGCGGCGACTCGCCGCGGGAGTTCGGCCGGCGAGGCAGGAGGATCGAGGCACCGGCGGAAGGGAAGGAGTTCCCGGGCGTGACAAAGCATCTTTTCGTGACCGGCGGCGTGGTCAGCTCGCTGGGCAAGGGGCTCACGAGCGCCTCCATCGGCATGCTGCTCGAGGCCCGCGGCCTGCGGGTCAAGATGCAGAAGCTCGACCCCTACATCAACGTCGATCCGGGCACCATGAGCCCGTATCAGCACGGCGAGGTGTACGTGCTCGACGACGGCAGCGAGACCGACCTCGATCTCGGCCACTACGAGCGGTTCACCTCCACGCAGCTGACCCGCAAGAGCAACTACACCACCGGCCAGATCTACCTCTCGGTGATCACCAAGGAGCGGCGCGGGGAGTTTCTCGGCAACACGGTGCAGGTGATCCCCCACATCACCAACGAGATCAAGAACGTCGTCCTGCAGCTCGCCGACGCCGACACCGACGTGGTGATCACCGAGATCGGCGGCACCGTGGGCGACATCGAGAGCCTGCCCTTCCTGGAGGCCATCCGG